>JADZBT010000038.1 GCA_020851915.1 Alphaproteobacteria bacterium
CGCTGCCGCTCAAAGCGCTGGAAGAAAAACCCACCAGCTACTGGCAGTCGCTATTCTCCGATGCCGGGCTGATACGCGCCGTATTCTCCGGCCCGACGGCGATGCTCGTCGCCGACCTGCCCTTCGCGCTGCTGTTCCTACTGGTCATCATCATCATCGCCACGCCGATCTCCTGGGTGTTCCTCGCCATCATCCCGCTGTTCCTGACGCTTACCTACCTGTCGTCGCGTTCGCAGGACGTCGCCACCGCCAAGGAGCGCCGCAAGGACCTCACCCGCGACACCATGCTCACCGAATTGCTCACCGGACGCACCACGGTGAAGGCGTTGATGATCGACAAGGCCGTGCGTCCCCAGTGGGAAGACCTCCACGCCCATTCCATCGAGGAATCCTACGCGCGCGGCACGCGCACCGATACCTTCATCGCACTGGGACACACGCTGGCGGTAATGACCTCCGTCTCGCTGGTGGCCGTGGGCGCACTCGCCATCATCGACCGCGAGATGACCGTGGGTGCGCTGGTCGCCACCAACATGCTGTCGAGCCGCATCATCGCGCCGCTCAACCAGTTGCTCGCCCAGTGGAAGACCTTCGCCGCGTTCCGGCAGGCCATCCACCGGCTCGACCGGGCCTTCCACAGCGAGAGCGAGCGCGAGAGCGCTGCCGTCCAGCGCCCGCGCCCGAAAGGCAAGATCTCTTTCGAGAAACTGGGCTTCCACTACCGCGAGGACCGTCCGACACTGGAAGACATCACCTACGACATCCAGCCCGGCGAGATCGTCGGCCTCGTGGGACGCAACGGCGGAGGCAAGACCACGCTCATCAAGCTGGTGCAGGGCCTTTATACTCCCAGCAGTGGCCGCGTGCTCATCGACGACGCCGACATCAAGCAATTCACCCGCGACGAGCTCTCGCGCTGGATCGGCTACGTCCCGCAGGAATGCTACCTCTTCTCCGGCAGCATCCGCGACAACATCGCCAAGGCCTGCCCCGAGGCCACCGACGAGGACATCATCAAAGCGGCCAAAGCCTCGGACGCGGATTTCTTCATCTCCGACATGCCCGATGGCTACGCCACCGAGATCGGCGAGAGCGGTAGCCGCCTGTCGGGCGGCCAGCGCCAGCGCATCGCCATTGCGAGAGCGCTCATCAAGGATCCGCCGATACTGGTGTTCGACGAAATATCCAGCAACCTCGACGCACAGGCCGAACGCGCCCTCGCCGACCATATCATCACCCTCGGCAAGACCCACACCATCATCCTCGCCACCCACTCGATGCAGCTGTTGAACATCTGTCATAAAATTATCGTGCTCGACAAAGGCCGCATCGCCATCGCGGGCCCACGCGCACAGGTCATCGACCGCATCACGGGCCGCATGCCGCAGCCTCCGCAGCCCGAGAAGGTCATCGCGCAAAAACCCGCCGCCCCCCTCACCGGCTCGGCAAACCCGATACCACCGAAAAAGGAGGGCTGGTGATGAGTTCATCGAAACCCTCCGCCCTCGACCGCATCATCGATAGCCCCCCGGGTGTATCCACCCGCACCACGGCGCGCATTGTCCTGCTGCTGCTGGTGGCGTTCCTCGTCTGGGCGGCGAGCGCCAAGCTGCAGGAAGTGGCCGTCGCCGAAGGCGAGGTCGTGCCGCAGGAGAAAGTGCAGGCCATCCAGCATCTCGAAGGCGGCATCATCGAGAAGATCTATGTGCGCGAGGGCGATCACGTCAAAGAAGGGCAGGACCTGATCCAGCTTAACATCACCTCGTTCGTGTCCACACGCGAGGAGATGGAAATCAATCTTCAGGGCCTGCTGCTCAAGCAGGAGCGCCTCACTGCGGAATCCAAAGGGGAATCCACTCTGGTATTCTCCGATGCCGTAAAGGATTTCCGCCCCGAGCTTATCCAGAGCGAGCAGCAAGCGTTCGAAGGGGGCCGCCTGAAGCTGCAAAGCAGCATCTCGGTGCTGCGCGAGCAGGTGCAGCAGAAGGAGCTGGACATCCGGGAACTCTCCGAGGAGAAGGCCTCGATCGCCCGCAATCTTGCGGTATTGAAAGAAAAACCCAAGATCTCCGAGAATCTCATCAAGGACCAGCTCACTTCCCAGCTCGACCATCTGCAACTCAAGAGCGAGGTAGAAGAACTGGAGGGTAAGATCAGCACCATCAGCGTCGCCATCCCGCGCGCGCAGGGTATCCTGCAGGAGGCCCGCGAACGGCTGCATAACGAGGATCTGAGCTTCCGCAATGCCGCACTGGCTGAGCTTACACAGGTAGGCGTCGACATCGCACGCACCCGGCAGGCGCTGGAACAGGCCAGCGATCAGGTGCAGCGCACCTCCATCAAAAGCCCCATCAGCGGCACGGTGAAATCGCTTTCCACTCACACCATCGGTGGCGTGGTGAAGCCCGGCGAAATGATCATGGAGATCGTCCCCGACAGCGAGAATCTCGACATTCAGGCCCGCCTCGATCCCAACGACATCGGTTTCGTGAAAGTGGGACAGAACGTGCTGGTAAAGGTGCTGACCTACGACTACGCCCGCTACGGCGGGCTGGACGGCAAGGTGGTGTCCATTTCGCCCGACACGCACCTCGACCAGAAGACCGGCGATGCCTATTTCGAGGTCACCATCCGTACCGACCGGAATCATCTCGGCGCGGAAAAGGGCTCCATGCCCATCACGGCGGGCATGCAGACCACCGCCGACATCCAGACCGGCAAGAAATCCGTGATGGAATATCTCCTGAAACCCATCGTCAAAGTGAAGGAAGAAGCCTTCAGGGAGCGTTAGGCCTCCGGGGAACGTGAAAAACCCGCCGAAACCCCCTGTTCCCGCTTGACCGCCCAGCCTGCCTTGCGTATGTTCCGAGTCCTGATTTCACTAGGGAATCCATATGCCGGGAATGCCGTTTCAAGACATGATACTCACGCTCCAGACTTTCTGGGCGAAGCAGGGCTGCGTCATCGTGCAGCCCTATGACGTCGAGGTGGGCGCGGGTACGTTCCATCCGGCCACCACCCTGCGCTCACTCGGCCCGAAGCCGTGGAACGCCGCCTATGTGCAGCCCTCGCGCCGCC
>JADZBT010000039.1 GCA_020851915.1 Alphaproteobacteria bacterium
CATTACCAAATTGTTACGTTGTGACGGCTTTTTGCTGATTCATGTGCTGCGGCGCACCATGTTCGGCCATCTGGCCGGAAACCCCAATATTTTCCAGCAACATGCAAAGCCCATTCATGGACTGTACATAATGCAGTTTCCCAGGGCGTGGCTGGTGCAGGGAGGCATCGGGGATAGATTGCAGCATGCGGGCAATCGCAGGATGCCGGTCGATCGCCGTGATCGCGGGCTGGATACTCATGCGAAACCCCTGCCCATCGCTGCCGATGGAAAGCACCGGTGCATCGGGATTGTGCTTGTCGAGCAGCCCCTGTTCGCGGCAGGTTTCGTACAGAAGGCGGTTCAGTTGTTGCAATGCCTGTATCTCTTGTAGCGCATGAGCCGCTTCCGGCATGGCGGCGACGTTATGCAGGCGCGCCGCCAGATGATGCTCCATGATGTCATCCAGCACGCAGACCGCCGTCCAGCCAAATCCCGCCGAACCGAGTCCCTCAGGTGAGAAGGCGTGGTAATATTCACGGCATTCCCCTGTGCCTTCCACCAGCCGCTGCACGGCCCGCATCGGTGATGGTGTATGCTGCACCAGATCCGAATCGGGTAGCGCCAGCTTGAGTTTTTTCAACCCTTCCTCGAACAGAGAACAGAGATTCACCCACACAGGGCCCAGCCAATAACGGCGCGGATCGAATTGCGGTTCGGTGCGCGGCGGCGCAGTCGGAAGTCCGGTAAGTTCCGTATCGAAATACCCGCGCCGCTGCATGGAGCGCAGCATCGCCTCGCCGCGTGCCGCACTCACCGGAGAGTCCTGTGTATCCAGCGTCAGGCAAAGCAATGGGATATAACTGCTCAATCCGTCCGCCGGTATCATGGCGGAGTGCAGCAGACGGAGCCGCGCGCGTTCATCCGGTGCATCCATGACAGCATGACGTTCCAGCTTCAGCGCATCGATAAAACTATATCGCTGATTCTCATCGTCCCACTGCCGTTCCAATCCCTGCGAAAGCGCGGCCAAACGCAACGTTGCCCCCTCCGCGATGTCCGAGCGCTCAAAGCGCAGCGCAAGCCGTCGCAGCGCCTGCTCGGAACGGATCAGTGTGGCGGTCATCAGCGGATCGTAAATATTGAATCGCCCCTTGCGCTGGTTATCGACGAATTGCACGTCGCGCCCGACCTCGAACACTCGCGCATAATAGAGTGCATCGGGGCGCTCTCCGCCGCCGGTCACATTACTGATCTCAGCTTTCTTCCGGCCCTGCTCCCATGCCATTTCGGATGGCTCGATGCTTTCGAGCGCGAGGATATTGGCGGGGCAATTATCCGTGCCGTTCTCCCACGGATGCACGGTGCTCACCGCGCCGATACCCAGCGGATCGCGGAAATCGCGGAAAAAACGGTGTGAGCGATCGATGCTATCGAGCAGCCCTGCTATCTGCTGTGCAAATGCCTCTGCTTCACGCGGGTGATATTTTTCCATCACTTCCAGCGCGTGCGCGATGAGGAATCCCCACACCGGCGGCTGCGTGATGCTCGTCGTGCTATGGCCATTCTCCCACACTTCCGGCCCCGGATAGTAGATGGCATACGGGTCGTACCCATAAAAAATGGTGGGGATCATGCCGTTATCCCACTGGCGAGCAAAAAGGCTGGCGAGTTCCGCCATCGCGCGTTCAGGGAAGGCGTAAGCATTGCCGAGGATATGCCAGGAAGAATCCCACGCCCAGGCACTGGAATACAGCCCTTCCGACGGCTTGGAATAGAGGAAATCGCGAGTGCTTTTCGTGCCGTCCGGGTTGGCCTCGAACGAATCCGTCCAGATACAGGCAAGCACCTGCGATGCGCGTTTGGCGTTGGCAAGCAGCGTAGCGATGGGAAGCGTATCTGACATGCATTGTTTATATGCAGCAGCCCCCGCAGGGTCAACGCCCTGAGCCGAAAAACCGTAGAAAACTGCATTTGAGGTTGAATCACGGGCGCGAGGGGCTAGTATTTGCGCCTGATTGACCAAGGGGATATTCCATGACCAAGAAGCCGCCATTCGATAAAGACGCGTTGCCCAGCCGCTATGTGACCGAAGGTCCGGAGCGCGCACCGCAGCGTTCCTACCTCTATGCGATGGGGCTGACGGAGCGCGAGATACACCAACCGCTGGTGGGCGTGGCCTCCACATGGAATGAAGCGGCTCCCTGCAACATTACCCTTTCGCGTCAGGCACAGGCGGTGAAGCGCGGCGTGATCGCGGCGGGCGGGACGCCCCGTGAATTCGTCACCATCACCGTCACCGATGGCATCGCCATGGGTACGCCCGGCATGCGCTGCTCGCTGGTATCGCGCGAGGTCATCGCCGACTCGGTGGAACTCTCCATTCGCGGCCATTCCTACGATGCGCTGGTAGGCGTCGGCGGCTGCGACAAAACGCTACCTGGCCTCATCATGTCCATGCTGCGATTGAACGTTCCTTCCGTATTCATCTATGGCGGCTCCATCATGCCCGGCCATTTTCAGGGCAAGGAAGTCGACATGATCGACGTGTTCGAGGCGGTCGGAAAATTTTACGGCGGGCAGGTGGATGAGTCCTATCTCTGCGCGCTCGAGAAAGTCGCATGCCCCTCGGCAGGAACCTGTGGCGGGCAATACACCGCCAACACCATGGCCTGCGTGTCAGAGGCCATCGGCATGGCACTCCCCGGTTCCTCCAGCGCGCCCGCAGCCTACGAATCGCGCGATGCCTACGGCGTCAATTCCGGCGAGATGGTGATGGAACTGCTGAAGCGCAATATCCGCCCGCGCGACATCGTCACCCGCAAGGCGCTGGAGAATGCGGCTGCCGTAGTATCCGCCACCGGCGGCTCGACCAACTCCGCGTTGCACCTTCCGGCCATTGCCAGCGAATGCGGCATCGATTTTGAGTTGAAGGACGTGGTGGAAGTATTCCAGCGCACGCCGCATATCGCCGACCTCAAACCGGGCGGGCGATTCCTTGCCAAGCATTTTTACGAAGCGGGCGGCGTGCGCGCCGTGATGAAAACGCTGCTTGATGCCGGATACCTGCATGGCGATTGCCTGACGGTCAGCGGTAAGACCGTCGCGGAAAACCTGAAAGACGTGGTACTCGACCCGAATCAGGAGGTCATTCGTCCCGCCAATAATCCGCTCAGCAAGCGCGGCGGCATCGTGGGCCTGTGGGGAAATCTTGCTCCCGAAGGCGCGGTGGTCAAGATCGCCGGAATGAAAGAACTGAAATTCTCCGGCCCGGCCCGCTGCTTCGACAGCGAGGAAGAAGCCTTCGCGGCCGTCGAAAAACGTGCCTACAAGGAAAGCGATGTCATCGTCATCCGCTATGAAGGCCCCAAAGGCGGCCCCGGCATGCGCGAGATGCTCGCCACCACCGCCATGCTCTACGGGCAAGGCATGGGTGCGAAAGTAGCACTCATCACCGACGGGCGTTTTTCGGGCGCAACGCGCGGCTTCTGCATCGGGCATGTCTGCCCGGAAGCAGCCA
>JADZBT010000040.1 GCA_020851915.1 Alphaproteobacteria bacterium
GTATCAAACATATCATCGTCATCTCGCTGGAGAACCACAGCTTCGATAATCTTTTCGGGAATTTTCCCGGCGCTGAGGGGATTGCACAAGCAGGCGACACCGTGGTGCAGACGGATAAGAACGGCGTGCTCTATGCGACCCTGCCGCCGGTGATGGTCGAAGAGAATGGGCGGCGCGTGTCGGATATACGATTCCCTCCGGATCTGCCGAACCATCCGTTCCCGATTGACGCTTACGTCCCGGCCACCCAGAAGACCGGCGATCTGGTGCATCGCTTCTACCAGCAGCAGGAGCAGATAAATGGCGGGCGCATGGATCGCTTCGCGGCGGTTTCCGATGCGGGTGGTCTGGTAATGGGCTACTACGATGGCAGCAAGACCGCTCTGTGGGAATATGCAAAAAAATATACGCTGGCAGATCGTTTTTTCCATGCGGCGTTCGGCGGCTCGTTCCTCAACCATTTCTGGATGGTGTGCGCGTGCACGCCACGATTTGATAATGCTCCCGCTGAAATGGTAGCAACGTTGGATAGTGCTGGAAAATTGGTAAAGGACGGCGCGGTAACACCCGACGGCTATGCGGTGAACACGGTATTTGCTTCTGCGACGCCACACCCGGAAGACGTGAACGTCGCCCATCTGCTTCCGCCGCAGGAAATGCCCACCATCGGTGACCGACTTTCGGAGAAAGGCGTGAGCTGGGCATGGTACGCGGGCGGATGGAACGACGCGCTGGCTGGGAAGCCGCACGAGAGTTTCCAATTCCACCATCAGCCTTTCGCGTATTTTCGTAACTATGCGGATGGCGCACCCGCCCGCGCAAAACATCTGAAAGACGAAGTGGACTTCCTGTATGCGCTGAAGGATGGTTCCCTGCCGGCGGTATCGTTCTATAAGCCGCTGGGCGAATACAACCTGCATCCGGGATATGCGACCGTGGCATCCGGCGATGCGCGACTGGGAACCATGCTGAAGGCTATTGAGCAAAGCCCCGTCTGGCAAAGCAGCGTCATCATTGTCACTTTTGACGAGAACGGTGGATACTGGGACCATATGCCGCCGCCCGCAGGGGATCGCTGGGGGCCGGCGATGCGCGTGCCGACGCTGATCATCTCGCCGTTCGCGAAGAAGGGGCATGTGGATCACACCGTGTATGACACGACGTCGATACTGAAGCTGATCGAAGAACGCTTCGGCCTCGCGCCGCTCGGAGAACGTGATGCGAAGGCAAACAGCCTCGCGGCCGCTCTGGCGGCGGAGTGATCACTCGGCGGCGTCTTTTGCAGGGCTCTTGCGTGGTGACGCTTTCTCGCAAGGATGAAGCGAGGAGAAGGATTCCAGTATGCCGCTGATGGCCATTTCCTCGCCTTTCTCCGACATATTCCGTTTCGCCCATTGCATGAAGCCGTTGAGTTGTTCGCCGAAGGTGATGTCGGACGGTGGGCAGTAATTCAGCGCGGTACGCGCTTCCGGCGTGAGGAACAGCACATGGATGATGCCGCCGAAATAGAAATCGCAGGCCTTGCGGTTGGAGGAGCGCACGACGTACTCCACCTCGCTCATGGATTTATCTTCCAGATGCTTCTCCGGTGCGAAAGCGCAGGCGGCGTAGAGATTATTCACCTTCAGCGAGGCGAGTGACAGCACTTCCGCGCCCGTGGGAGCAGGCGTTTCAAACGGGTTTTCCTCGGCGGTGTATACCTTCGTCGCCATCGCCGGGAACGCGCACAGCATGCTGATCGCTGCGCTAACTGCTGCTACACTATGTATGATCCGTTTCATAACGCCTCCGTGAGTAATGAATTATGGTGTCGGTACGCCGATGATCTCGCGTATATGGCGGGTATGCTCACCTGCCGCCGTGATGTATTTATCCAGTGCTTCCGCATCGCCCTTGCTTATCGCCTTCATCCAGCGTTCCACTTCTTTCAGCATGGCGTCGATGCAGGTTTCCGCGTCCTTCGCATGGGCGGCGATGTAGGCCGCGCCGACTTCCGGCGGCGTAGCCGCCGGGCGGGTGACGTCCATGAATCCGCCGCCCAGATACTGGTGCAGCGGTACTTCCTGTTCCTTCTCTATCTCCGCCACTTCGTCGGAAAATGCGTAGGCCACCAGCAGCGGCAGCAGAGCGGTGTAGGCATTGGTATCTGTAGGGGCATCCCACTCCTTGTCCGGCGTCTTACAGGCATCGCGGCGGAACTGCGAGGGGGCCTTCAGCCATTTCTTCAGCGCCTTGGCGTCGCCGACATGCTGTTGCAGATCACCCAGCATCGCACAGAATCCTTCGAGCGCGTCCAGCAGGTCGGTGGCGTTATAGAGAAAAATATCCGTCCACATGAAGGGGTTCGATGCGCCTAGCCGGACGAAGCGGTGAAATTGCGAATTCAAACCGTCCGGCTTCTTCTTGAGCTTTTTTCCGATGAGCGTCACGCTGGCGAACGCCAGCAGGTGCGGCACGTGCGAGGTGATGCCGAACACGCCGTCATGGAAGGCGGCATCGCAGTACTCGACTTTGCCGCCGACGGCTTCCCAGAGTTTTTTGATGCGCTTGACGGCGAGGTTGTTTTCGTTTTCCGGGGTCAGGATGACCTGCTTCCCCTTGAACAGGTCGGCGCTTCCGGCTTCCGGGCCGGAGCGTTCGCTGCCCGCGATGGGATGGCCGGGCACGAAGCTGCATTTGGGCGGCAGGACGTCCGCCACCTCCTGCATGATCTGGCCTTTGACCGATCCGACGTCGGTGACGATGGCGCCCGGCTTGAGGTGCGGGGCGATGGCGTCGAATATGTCGCGCGTGGTGCTTAACGGGGTGCAGAGGACGATGACGTCGGAATCCTCGACCGCCTTGGCCAGTTCCGCGCACCCCGCATCGACTGCGCCGATCATCAATGCGGCGGCGGTGACGGCGGAGTTATTGTCATAACCTACGATGTCCTCCACCAGCCGCCGTTCGCGCAACGCGCGCCCGAGCGACCCGCCGATGAGTCCCAGCCCGATGATGGTGACGCGATGGAAGAGGGGTGAATCCGCCAAGCCGTTACGCCATGAATTCAGTCAAGGCCTCCAGCAGGGCCTTGTTTTCTGCATCGAGGCCGATGGTAGCACGAAGGCAATACGGCAAGCCATAATTACCCACCGCGCGCAGGATAACGCCGCGTTTTAACAGAAAATCATTGGCATTTTCGGCACAGTGCTTCCCCTCCGGGAATTCGATGAGCAAAAAGTTACCAACGCTGGGATATACCTTCAATCCCAACGCGCTAAGCTTCGGCGGCAGTGATTTCAGGCAGGCGTCGTTATGGGCGCGCGCTTTCGCGATATGCGCCTGATCCCGCACGGCAGCGATGCCCGCCACCTGCGCCACGCTCGATACGTTGAACGGGCTGCGGACACGGTTGAGGATGTCCACGATGCCTTCCGGCCCATAGGCCCACCCCACCCGCAGCCCCGCCAGCCCGTAGATCTTCGAGAAGGTGCGGAACATCACGGTGTTGTCGGTGCTGTCCACCAGTGCTTCGCCGTTGCTGTAGTCCAGTTCGGACACGTACTCGGCATAGGCGCTGTCCACCGCGAGGATGACGTGCGCGGGCAGACCGTCGCGCAGGCGTTTGAGTTCCGCAGCCGTTATGTAACTGCCCGTCGGGTTGTTAGGGTTGGCGACAAATACGATCTTCGTGCGCGGAGTGACGGCGGCCAGCAGCGCGTCCACGTCGGTACACAAGCCGGTTTCCGGTGCGGTGACCGGTATCGCGCCGAAGCTCTGCGCGTAAATTTTATACATCAGGAAGCCGTGCTCGCTGTAGAGCACCTCGCCGCCATTCCCGGCATAGGCGTGGATGAGCAGGCCTATCAACTCGTCCGAACCCGCGCCGCAGACGATGCGCTCCGCCGGCAGGCCGTGCACTTCCGCGATCGCGTTCCGCAACAACGTACACCCGCCGTCGGGATAGCGGTGCAGCGCGTCGAAATCCCGGAGCGCGTCAATCGCCTTAGGGCTTGCACCCAGCGGAGTCTCGTTGGAGGAGAGCTTGATGATCTGCTTCGCGCCGGCGACGCTGGATTTTCCTCCGACATAGGGAGCGATGTCCAGAATGCTTTTATGTTGCGGCAGGGGACGTGAAGACATGGTTACGGTTCCAGTGTGACAGGGTTGGCGTACGCGCCCAGCAGGCGCGCCGATGCGGGAATATCCACTTCCGTCATAAAGCCGGGAGCGGCGTAAAGGGAGATGCCGTTCACGGCGGATTCGCCCAGACGTCGCCAGCCTGCGGGGGCAGGGGCGGCCATGGCGATGATGCTGGTGTCGTCGCTGGTGGCTTCCGGGGCGATGGGGCCTACCAGCCATGTCGCGGCATCGGGTCGCGAGCGGGGTACTACAAACGGCGCGATGCCGAACACCTTCAGGTGCGCCGAGTCCTTTTCCAGCAGTCGCGTCCACCATGTGTCCGTTGTGGGTACGGGAAGCGCGCCGACGAAGCAGCGCCTGTCGCGCAGGTCGGCGATGACCGACGCGGCGTCGCCATGCTCACGGATGGGCACGAACCCGCCGAAATACTCCCGCGCCAGCCAGTAGCAATCCGGGTTCCCCGGCGTGGAGTAGGCGGAAACGGAGAACGGCTGCTCGATACTGAGGGAACCGGAGATCAGCATACGCCACATCGCGGCCAGTGCCTCCGGCGGAAAATGCCCCGCGCCCTTGGCGGCGATGTCGCGCACCATGTCGGCCTCGCGGCCGGGGCGCAGGAAACACTGATCCGGATCCTGACTGCGTTTATGCACGCCGACCTTCCGCACGATGCCGATACGCTCAGTCAGCAGGGCGAGCAGCTGGACGTCGATAGCGTCGATCTCGGCGCGGCGCTGTTGCAGTATGGGGTCGTGGGCCATGGGCGTCCTGATTTGATATGACGGGTGTTTGTAGCAAATATGCGCCTGATACGGAATAATAAATTGAATTAGAGTATAGAATTGCTACAACAGCTAGCTCGAATATTGACCAGAACTGCCATCCCGGCGCAGGCCGGGATCTCATGCATCTACGGGCACATATGGAGAGATAAGATCCCGGCCTGCGCCGGGATGGCAGTAGTTAAAAATGGAAAGAACGATAAGTGGAATCTCATCGCACCACATCCGTGGTCGGCCCGAATTACCGGGAGGTCGAGGTCGGCGAGATCGCGACGCTGGCCGTGGAGCGCCCGCTCCGGCTAGATTGCGGCGTGGAGATACGTTCCTTCCCGCTGGCCTTCCAGACCTACGGTACGCTCAACGCCGATAAGTCGAACGCGATACTGGTATGCCACGGCCTGACGGGTGACCAGTACGCCGCGAGCCAGCACCCCGTCACCGGTAAGCCCGGATGGTGGGAGGTGCTCATCGGCCCCGGCAAAGTCATGGATACGGAGCGGTATTTCGTCATCGCCACGAATGTCATCGGCGGCTGCATGGGATCGTTCGGGCCCAAGGAGATCAACCCGGCCACCGGTAAAGCCTACGGCCTCGATTTCCCTGTCATCACCGTCGGCGACATGGTGAAGGCGCAGGCGCTGCTGGTGGAGGCGCTCGGCATCAGCAAATTATTCAGCGTCATCGGCGGCTCGATGGGCGGGATGCAGGTGCTCGAATGGCTGGCACGCTATCCCGAACGGCTCTGCTCGGCCATGCCCATCGCGGCGGCGGCGCGCTATTCGGCGCAGAACATCGCATTCGACGAGATAGGCCGGCAGGCCATCATGGCCGATCCCGACTGGCGCGACGGCATGTATCTGGAGCAGAAGGCGTTCCCCAGCCGGGGACTCGCGGTGGCACGCATGACCGCGCACGTCACCTATCTTTCGGAGGAGGCGCTGCACCGCAAATTTGGCCGTGAGTTGCAGGACAAGGAGCAGGTGACCTACGGCTTCGGCGCGGATTTCCGCATCGAGAGTTACCTGCGGCATCAGGGTGCGGCCTTCGTCGAGCGTTTCGACGCGAATTCCTATCTCTACATCACGCGCGCGATGGACTATTTCGACATCGCCCAGACGCATGGCGGTGGGAATCTGAGCCGGGCATTCAAGCCGTCGGATACGCAGATATGCGTGGTGTCGTTCTCTAGCGACTGGCTGTTTCCCACGCGGCAGAGTCAGGAGCTCGTGCGCGCGCTCAACGCGGTCGCGGCCAATGTGAGCTTCGTCGAGGTGAATACTGACAAGGGGCACGATGCCTTCCTGCTCGATGTACCGGAATTCTTTGCGACCGTGCGGGGCTTCCTCGAAGGTGTCACGCGCAAGCGGAGGGTTGCATGACGGCATTGCTCCGCCCGGATCAGAAGGCCGTCGCCGACCTCGTCAAGACGGGCACGCGGGTGCTCGACATCGGCTGCGGCACGGGAGAGCTGCTGGATTATCTGGCGCGTGAAAAGCAGGTGGACGGGCGCGGCATCGAGATCAGCCAGGAGGCGGTGAGCCGGGCCATCGCCAGCGGGTTGCCCGTGATTCAGGGCGATGCCGATGCCGACCTCATGCACTATCCCGATAAGGCATTCGATTATGCTATTCTCAGCAAGGCGCTACAGGCGATGCATAAGCCGAAGGACGTGCTGGAGCATATGGTGCGTATCGCCGGGCACGTCATCGTGTCGATACCCAATTTCGGCTATTGGCGAAACCGTCTGCAACTGCTGGTCAGGGGCCGCATGCCGGTGACCAAGACGCTGAGTTACGAGTGGTACGATACGCCCAACATCCATTTCTGCACCATCCGCGATTTCATCATCCTGTGTGAGGAATTGGGATTCGTCATAGAGCACCGCATCTCTGTGACCAATGACGGCCACATCGCGCCGTTCCATAACCATGGTGCGTGGGTGAACTGGTTCAGCGAGCAGGCGGTGTTTATGATACAGGCAAAGTAGATAATGTCATCCCGGCGAAGGCCGGGATCTTATGCATCCGCAGGTGTTATTGGGGAGATACGATACCGGCCTACGCCGGTATGGCAGGAGGGATTGATGCCTAAGTCCGCATCGCCGGTTGTGCGCTGGGAACGTAGGATACGCGCCGCTTGCGCGCGAGTTTTCCTGCCGGCTTGACGGCATATATCTGCTTCTCGGCCTCCATGATGAGTGCGCCGCCGAAAGAGCCCAGACAGCTTCCGATGCGCTCGAACAGATCCCACCAGCGCTGGATGAAGCGGAAGTTGGTCGGCGGGATGTAGAGCACCGTCGCGCTGGCGGTGGCGGTGAAGCGGTTATCTTCCAATAATCTTCGAAGTTGCGACATGCTGAAGGGCCGCCCATGGCCGAACGGGGTATTCTCCATCTGTGCCCAGACGCTGCGGCGGTTGGGGACGACGACCAGCAGCTTGCCGCCCGGCGTCAGCACGCGCCAGATCTCTTCCATGAGCGGGTCGGGCATGTCGGTGTGCTCCAGTACGTGTGCGAGCAGCACCTTGTCCACGGAGTTGTCGGGGAAGGGGAGCTCGGCCTCGTCGGCGAGCAGCGAGAGATTTGGCTTCTTTGCGCCCGGCCAGTGGATGACTCCCTGCGCCCCGGGCATGACGGCGGCAGTGAGGGCGGGAGTCCCCGAAAGCTGGCGCAGATAAGGCGTGGCGAAGCCGATGCCGATGATGGTATCGTTCCCGCCCTCCGGCCACAGCCGCGCGATATGGCGGCGCACGACACGGCACGCGATCTGCCCGATGCGCGAGGCGTAGAAGCTTTTGAGTTCGATCACATCCTGCCAGAACATAGGGCCCTAGCAGAAAGCAAAAAGTTGCTTCTTGCAAGTCGCAACATCATCCGTAGAGTGTTATTTTCCCGTCATCCTGCGGCCTGACCGCAGGATCTCTATCATTGTAGCGCGAGATCCTGCGGTCGGGCCACAGGATGACGGAATAGGGAGATTCATGCTCGAAATAGTCCAGATACCGGTACTTTTCGATAATTATATCTACCTCGCGCACGATGCGGGGTCGGGAGCGACGGCGGCCATCGACCCGGCGCTGGCGGAGCCGGTGCTGGATGCGCTGCATGCGCGCGGGTGGCAGCTCACACATATACTCAATACCCATCATCATATCGATCATATCGGCGGGAACATCGAGCTAAAACAGGCGACCGGCTGCATCATCGTGGGGTATGGAGAGGACGCGGCACGAATATCCGGCATCGACGTGCAGCTCAAGGACGGTGACGTATTCATGCTGGGAAGTGCCCGCGCCGACGTGCTGTTCGTCCCCGGCCATACGCGTGGGCATATCACCTATTGGTTCGCGGATGAGCATGTGCTGTTCTGCGGCGATACGCTGTTCTCGATGGGCTGCGGGCGGCTGTTCGAGGGGACGCCGGAGCAGATGTATGCGAGCCTCTCGCGCATCGCCGCGCTGCCGGAGGATACGCTCGTGTATTGCACGCATGAATATACCGAAAGCAATGGCCGTTTCGCACTCACGCTGGAGCCAGGGAACGGAGATCTCCAGACGCGTATGGCGGAAGTGCGTGGGCTGCGGGCAGAGGGGCGGCCGACCGTGCCCAGCACGCTTGGGGTAGAAAAGCGTACCAACCCATTTTTGCGTACGGAATCGGTGGAAATCCGCAAAAATCTCGGTATGCTGAACGCCGCGCCCGTACAGGTGTTCACCGAAATCCGCCACCGGAAAGACCGCTTCCAATGACCCGTATCACCTATCTCAATGGCCAGTACATCGCCCACGAGAACGCGATGGTGCATGTCGAAGACCGTGGGTTCCAGCTTGCCGACGGCGTGTATGAGGTCATCGCGTTCCACAATGGCCGCTTCCTCGACGGCGGGCCGCACCTCGACCGGCTGGAGTATTCGTTGCGGGAACTGGAGATCGCCATGCCGCTGCCACGCGCGGAGCTGGAGGCGGTAACGCGCGAATTGCTCATCCGCAATGATCGCCGCGACGGGAATCTCTATTTGCAGGTGACCCGTGGCGTTGCGCCGCGCGTGCATTCCTTTCCGAAGAACCCTGTGCCGCCGACGCTCATCATGTACCTCACCGAGCCGGTCTGGCCGACGGAGGCCGAGATAAAGAACGGCGTATCGGTGATAACGCTCGCCGACCAGCGCTGGGCGCGCCCGGACATCAAGTCCATCTCGTTGCTGCCGAACGTGCTGGCCAAGGAAAAAGCGATACGGGCCAATGCAAAAGAGGCGGTATTCATCGCGCCCGATGGCGCAACGGTGCGCGAAGGATCTTCCACCAACGCCTTCATGGTGGATGCAAATGGCGCGCTGGTGACACATCCCGCGAACGGCGCAATCCTGAGCGGCATCACCCGCAATGTGGTGCTGGCACTGGCGCGGAAGGAGGGCATCACCATAGAAGAGCGCGCATTCACGCTCGCGGATATTTCCACGGCGCGCGAGTTTTTCCTGACCGGAACCACCACCCGCGTGCTGCCTATCGTGAGCATGGATGGGAAGTCCGTCTGCGGTGGTAAGGCGGGGCCCGTAGCGGCACGATTATACACACTCTATATGGCGCACATCGCCGCACAGACGGGGGACGCATGACACTGAAACGCCCACGCGCGATCCTGTTCGACTGGGACAATACGCTGGTCGATACCTGGCCGGTGATCCACAGTTCGCTGGAAAAGACCATGCTGGCGCTGGGCCGCGAGCCATGGAGCATGGACGAGGTGCGCCGCAAAGTGCGCCGCTCGCTGCGCGATTCGTTCCCCGAAGTGTTCGGTGAGGGATGGGAGAAGGCGCGGGAATTATACTACGGGCATTTCCGTGGCCAGCATCTGGAGAAACTGACGCCGCTGGAAGAAGCCGAGCGCATGCTGGGGCATCTGCTGGACAAGGACATCCACATCGCGGTCGTGAGCAACAAGACCGGACAGTATCTGCGCGAGGAGGTATCGCATCTCGGATGGGATAAGTATTTCCACAAGGTCGTGGGTGCGCTCGATACGCCGCGCGACAA
>JADZBT010000041.1 GCA_020851915.1 Alphaproteobacteria bacterium
GCAGAAGCCGCAATAGATGCATTTGGTCATGTCGATGTCGTAGCGCGTGGTGCGGCGGCTGCCGTCCTCGCGTTCCTCGGCCTCGATGTTGATGGCCTGCGCCGGGCAGATGGCCTCGCACAGCTTACAGGCGATGCAGCGTTCCTCGCCGTTCGCATAGCGGCGCAGCGCATGCTCGCCACGGAAGCGCGGGCTGAGCGGACCCTTCTCGTACGGATAATTGATGGTCACCTTGCGCTTCAGCATGTAGCGGAAGGTCATGTACATACCGCAGAATAATTCCCACAGGCCGAAGGTGCGTAGTGTATTGATAACAAAGGTCATGGGGTTCTCCTACATCGCGCCTGGCAGTTTATCGCAATACACCAGATAGCCCGACACCAGCACCACCCAGAGCAGCGAGATCGGCAGGAACACCTTCCAGCCCAACCGCATCAGCTGGTCGTAGCGGTAGCGCGGGAACGCGGCACGCACCCACAGGAAGAAGAACAGCACGAAGCAAATCTTGAGGATGAGCCAGATCGGCCCCGGAACCATCGCGAGCAGCGGATGATCGAAGGGCGGCAGCCAGCCTCCGAGGAACAGGATGGAGGTCATGCCGCTCATCAATATCATATGCGCGTATTCGCCGAGGAAGAACATGGCGAAGGGCATCGAGGAATATTCCACGTTATAACCTGCCACCAGCTCCGCCTCCGCTTCCGGCAGGTCGAACGGATGGCGGTTGGTCTCGGCCAGTCCGGAAATGAAGAATATCACGAACATCGGCAGCAGCAGCCCGCCCGCGAACCAACCGTCCTTCTGCGCGTTGACGATGTCGGACAGATTCAGCGACCCCACCATCAGCAGCACGGTGATGATGACGAAGCCGATGGATACTTCATAGGATACCATCTGCGCGGCAGAGCGTATCGCGCCGAGGAAGGCGTATTTCGAGTTACTCGCCCAGCCCGCGATGATAACGCCATAGACGCCCAGCGACGAGATGGCGAACAGGTAGAGGATGCCCACATTGATGTCGGCCAGCACCAGTCCCTCGCCGAACGGAACCACCGCCCAGCCCAGCATGGCGAGCGCGAAAGTGATCATCGGTGCGAGCAGGAACAGCACGCGCTCTGCACTCGACGGAAGGATGACCTCCTTGAACATGAGCTTCATGCCGTCGGCCAGCGGCTGCAACAATCCGAACGGCCCCACCACGTTGGGGCCCTTACGCAGCTGCATCGCGGCGATGACCTTGCGCTCGGCCAGCGTCAGGTATGCCACGCCGCCCAGCAGCGGCAGAATGATGCACAGGATCTTCGCCACCACCCACAGGGTCTGGATGCCGTACTCGGTGAACAATGCATTGAGGTCAAGAGCCATTTACGCCGCCCTCTTCTTGCCGGTCTTGTCCGGCGTTCCGCCTTTTTTCCACAGTTTCGCGCTGCATTCCGCCATGGTCGGCGACACGCGGCTGATGGGATCGGTCATGTAGAAATTCTCGATCGCCGGGTCAAAACTGTTGGCCTTGAGGCTGCCCTTCGCGCCGAATGCGCCCCATGCCGCCTGCGCCACCTCGCCCACCTTCGCAAAATGCGGAGCGAGCTTCACCATACGCGCGCGGAGTTGCTCCAGCGTATCGTACGGCAGCTTGCGGCCCATGGCCTCGGACAGCGCGCGGACGATCTTCCAGTCTTCCTTGGCCTGTCCCGGCGGGAAAATGGCCATCTGCGTCTGCTGCACACGGCCCTCGGTATTGACGTAGGTCGCGTCCTTCTCGGTATAGGCCGCGCCGGGGAGAATGACGTCGGCGCGATGCGCGCCCTTGTCGCCATGATGCCCCTGATAGATGACGAACGCACGTCCCAGACGCGACATATCGATCTCGTCCGCGCCCAGCAGGTAGACCACTTCGATCTCGATATCGAGCGTGCCACGCAGGATGTTACGTACATCACGGCCCTTCTCACCCGGCACAAATCCGAGGTCGAGCCCGCCTACCCGCGCGGCGGCGGTATGCAGCACGTTAAATCCGTTCCAGCCGTCCTTCACCACGCCATATTTTTCGGCGAGCTGGCGCACCAGAGCGAGCAGCTGCGCGCCGTCCTCGCGCTTCAACGCCCCCTGCCCGATGATGATCATCGGGCGTTCGGCCTTCTTCAGCGCCTCAACGATAGCGGTATTGCTGCCCAGCGATTTCTCGAGAATGGTGGAATCATTACCCAGCTCTTCCACCGGATAGGTCAGCTCTACTTCTGGCCCCACGGATGCCACATGGAATCCGCCCGCGAGATAACGCTTGCGTAGGCGCGCGTTGATAATCGGCGCCTCATGGCGCGGATTGCTGCCGATGAGCAGGCAATAATCCGCCTGCTCGATGCCGGCGATGGTGGTATTGAACAGGTATCCCGCGCGAATCGACGCATCGAGATGCGCGCCGTCCTGACGGCAATCCGTATGCGGGCTGCCGAGTTTATCCATCAGATCCTTCAGCGCCATCATCGCCTCGCAGTCGGCGAGATCGCCCGCGATGGCGGCGATCTTCTCGCCCGGCAGGCCGCGCGTCCGCTCGACAATGGCATCGAAAGCCTCCTGCCAGGTGGCTTCCTGTAATTTTCCACCTTTCCGCACCATCGGGCGGTCGAGGCGTTGCAGTTTCAGCCCGTCGCAGGCGAAGCGCGTCTTGTCGGAGATCCATTCCTCGTTCACGTCCTCATTGAGGCGCGGCAGCACGCGCACCACCTGCGGGCCACGGCTGTCGAGGCGGATATTGCTGCCCACAGCATCCATCACGTCGATGGATTCGGTATGCTTCAGCTCCCACGGGCGCGCCGTGAAGGCATAGGGTTTTGAGGTCAGCGCACCCACGGGGCACAGGTCGATGATATTGCCGGACAGCTCCGAGGTCAGCGCCTTTTCGATATAGGTGGTCACTTCCATATGGCCGCCGCGATTGACCGCGCCCAGCTCCGGCACACCCGCGACGTCTTCCATGAAGCGGATGCAACGCGTGCAATGGATGCAGCGCGTCATCTGGGTCTTCACCAGCGGCCCCATGTATTTGTCTTTCACCGCGCGCTTATGCTCGTGAAAGCGGCTGCTGCCACGGCCATAGGCCATCGCCTGATCCTGAAGATCGCACTCGCCGCCCTGATCGCAGATCGGGCAATCCAGCGGATGGTTCGCCAGCAGAAACTCCATCACGCCTTCGCGTGCCTTCTTTATCATCGGGGTGTCGGTCTTCACCACCATGTTCTCGGCCACCGGCATGGCGCAGGACGCCTGCGGCTTGGGCGGGCCGGGGGAAATTTCGACGAGGCACATGCGGCAAGTCCCCGCGATCTCCAGCCGCTCATGGTAGCAGAAGCGCGGTATCTCAATGCCCACCTGCTCGCACGCCTGAATCACCGTGCTGCCTGCGGGTACTTCGACTTCCGTTCCGTCAATGGTGAGCTTTACCATCGTGATTCCCAATCCTTATGCCGCTTTTTTCTTTTTGTTCGACTTGATCCGCTTTTCCAGCTCGGGGCGGAAATGGCGGATGAGGCCCTGCACCGGCCATGCCGCCGCGTCGCCCAGCGCGCAGATGGTGTGGCCTTCGATCTGCTTGGTGAGCTCCTGTAGCTGGTCGATCTCTTCGATCTTCGCGTCGCCCGTCACCAGACGATCCATCATGTCATGTAGCCAACCCGTACCCTCGCGGCAGGGCGTGCACTGGCCACAGGATTCATGCGCGTAGAACTTCGACAGCCGCGCGATGGCGCGCACGATGTCGGTGGATTTATCCATGACGATGACCGCCGCCGTACCCAGACCCGACTGCACCGCGCGCAGGCTGTCGAAATCCATCAGCACCGTATCGCAGGTCGCCTTGGGCAGCACCGGAACCGACGAACCGCCGGGGATAATGGCCAGCAGGTTGTCCCACCCGCCGCGCACGCCGCCCGCATGTTTCTCGATGAGATCCTTGAGCGGAATGCCCATTTCCTCTTCGACGTTGCAGGGATTGTTCACATGGCCGGAAATGCAGAATACTTTGGTTCCCGTATTATTCTCGCGGCCCAGCTTGGCGAACCACGGCGCGCCACGGCGCAGGATGGTCGGAACCACCGCGATGGATTCCACATTGTTCACCGTGGTCGGGCAGCCGTAGAGGCCAGCCCCCGCCGGGAACGGCGGCTTCAGGCGCGGCTGGCCCTTCTTGCCCTCTAAACTTTCGATGAGCGCCATCTCCTCGCCGCAGATGTAAGCACCCGCACCGCGATGCACGTAAATGTCAAAATCATAGCCCGACTTGCAGGCGTTCTTGCCGATAAGCCCCGCCGCATAGGCCTCGTCGATAGCCCCCTGCAGCGCCTCGGACTCGCGGATGAATTCGCCACGGATATAGATGTA
>JADZBT010000042.1 GCA_020851915.1 Alphaproteobacteria bacterium
CCGTCGCGGTATGGCGTTGCCCGGCATGCGGTCCTGCTATCATGCCGAACGCTTTATCGAAAAACCTGACCGCGAAACTGCGGAACAGTATCTCGCGCAGGGCGGCTATCTCTGGAACAGCGGCATTTTTCTCGTATCGGTGAAAAAATACCTTGAGAGCCTGAAGCAGTTTGAGCCGGAAGTATGGGAGGCGTGCCGCACCGCCATCGCGCAGCGGGTGGGGGACGGGATATTCCTGCGCCCGGATGCTGCGGCATTCCGCCGCTCCCCCTCCATTTCCATCGACTATGCCGTGATGGAACGCGCAGGCGACGTGGCGCTTGTGCAGGCCGATATGGGCTGGAGCGATCTGGGTTCCTGGCAGGCATTGTCCAAGGTCATCAAGGGCGGTGCGGAAGGAAATCAGGTGTCCGGAGATGTACTGCTTGAGGAAGTGGAGGATTCGTACGTCCGCTCCGACGGCAGGCTGGTGGCAGTGCTGGGCATGAAGGACGTCGTGGTGGTGGCGCAGGACGATGCCATATTGGTCGGGCCGAAATCCCGCATGCAGGAGGTTCGTAAGCTCACCGAAAAACTGGCGGACGATAAACGCGAAGAAGCTCGGACGCACCTCACGCAGCAACGCCCATGGGGGCAGTTCCACCGCATCGACAAGGGGGCGAATTATCAGGTGAAGAAGCTCACCCTCAAGCCCGGCGGGCGCATCTCGCTCCAGCGCCACTACCACCGCGCCGAGCATTGGATCGTGGTGGGCGGCACGGCATTGGTGACGCGCGGCAACGAGGTATTCCGCCTCGGCATCAACGAATCCACCTACATCCAGCCCGGCATGGTACACCGGTTGGAGAACCGCGAAGAAGAACCGCTGCATCTCATCGAAGTGCAGACGGGAACCTATCTTGGCGAAGATGACATCGAACGGCTGGACGACCACTATGGCCGCCGCTGAAACCCTCTCCGTGCTGCATGTCAGCGACTGCGCCGGAGTCGGCGGAGTGCAGAAGGGCATCGCGCATTTATCCGCCCATATTCCCTCCATTTGTACGACGCTGGATGATCTCCCTCTCCCATGGGGTGAGGGGCCTGCAATCGCCGTGCTGCACCGTGCCGGACGCCGCGAGGAGCAATGGGACAAGGCTTGCAACCTGCTGCACTCGCGTGCCACTCTCATAGAGATGAACATCTTTGGCGAAGTGGATGACGGCCCATCCGCATCGCTGGCTGCGCTGCGCTGTTTCCCCTCGCTGCATGTGCTGAGAAAACACTGGCAGGCAAGTGGATGCCCCGATATGGATGCATACCTCGCCACCCATCGCGTATTATATAATGCCCTCGCGGTTCCGCCGTCCGCAGAAAAACTCGCACAACTGCGCGGGGCATTCCGGCGCGCGCATCATATCCCCGAGGATGCGCTGGTCATCGGCGCGGTGACACGGCCCGACGCCAACCGGCTCGACTATATGCTCCCGGCGCTGCTCCCGCGCCTCGCACGCGCGATTCCGTCGTTGCACCTCATTACCCGCGAATTCCCGGAATCACTCGCGCATGTGCTAAGGCAACAGCTCGGTCAGCGCTACCATAACCTCGGGATGACAGAAGATAGCGAGGCGCTCTGGGCCACTTACGCGGCGATGGACATATTCGCGCATTTTTCCAGCATGGGCGAGAGCTACGGCATGGCGATCGCCGAAGCGATGCAGGCGGGAGTGCCGGTAGTGGCCAACGCCACGCCCGGCGCGCAGCGCAACAACGCGCAGGCGGAACTCATACTCCATGAGAAAACCGGATTTCTGGTGCAGGATTCCGAAGCGGCTCAAGCGGCGCTGCTGTATCTGGCGCAATCGCCGGAGCGACGCATACAGATGGGTGAAGCGGCGCGAGAGCGCATGGCATCCGCACCATTCTCGCCCGCATCGGTGATGATGGAATATACACGCATGATAACGGATCTCGCGCGAGGGAACGCGCATACATGCCACAATCCCTCCCGTAATGAAATACAGCAATTCCTGCGTGCACCGGATGAACAATCCGCGCCGTTGCGATTTGGCAGCGCCGACGCGAAGCGCCTGTGGTGGAAAGTACGGCGGAGATGGGCGGCATGAGCGGTGCGGCGATCACGGCGGTCATCAAGGCCCGCAACGAAGCGCGTCAGATCGGCGACTGCATCGCGTCGCTCAATGGATTCGCCACACACATTCTCGTGGTGGACGATGCCAGCACCGACGATACCGCTGCGCGTGCACAGGCAGCGGGTGCGACCGTGATACCGGCGCAGTCGCAGGCAGGTCGCATCGACGAACTCGACCGGCTGGGATTCACGCAAGTGGACGAGGGCTGGATACTGCGGCTCGACGCCGACGAGCGCATGACCCCCACGCTTGCAGAAAAGCTGAAGGCCATCGCCGCGAATGATAACGCGCATGGTGTATGGTTCGCGCGCATGAATATCCTGTTCGGCGGCTGGGTGCGGCATGGCGGATGGTTCCTGCCCAACCAGCTGCGCTTCTTCCGTGCGGACGCGTGGGACAAGAACTGGGATTGCGCGCCGCACAGTCACCCGCAGGTGACGGGTGCGGTGCTCACGCTTCCGGCGCGCGAGGAATATGCCACGCTGCATCTCAATTACGATTCCATCCCGCAATTCGTCGAGCGCACCCTGCTGCGCTATGCGCGGCTGGAGGCCGAGACCCGCTACGCGCACGGTGAACGCTTCTCTGCGTGGAAGCTGCTGGGCAGGCCGCTGCGCCGCTTCTGTGGGCGCTACATCATCCGTCAGGGATTCCGCGACGGTGCGCGCGGATTGATACTGGCGGGGCTGCTGGCGGCCTATGATTTCCTGATAGCGGCGAATCTCTGGGACCTCGCCCGGCAGGAGGAACGCGCATGAACGTCACTGCGATCATCGTCACGCACAACAGCGCGCGGGTGATAGGCGATTGCCTGCGTTCGCTCCCTATGGATGCGCCCATAACGGTAGTGGATAACGCGAGCACGGACGATACGCTGGATTGTATCCATGCATTGCGGCCAGACGCCGCTGTCCACGCGCTTCACTACAATATCGGGTTCGGGCGCGCGAACAATCTGGCGTTGGAGCATGTGAAAACAGAATATGCCCTGCTGCTCAACCCCGACGCCCGGTTGGAAGGCGAGGCACTGGCGCAGCTCTGTGCGGCACTCGATGCACACCCGGAAGCGGCGGCGTCGGGGCCGGATTTATCTACAGGGAGCCACACCCCGGACGAGCGGCGTTGCCGCGAAGATCCGGGGACTCATGATGGGATCCCGGATAACCCTTCGGGTTTCCGGGATATGTGGTCTGTCCCCTTTCTCTCCGGCGCGGCGGTACTGTTGCGCGTGGAGGCGGTGCGTGGGATCGGCGGGTTCGATCCGCGCATATTCCTCTATTTCGAGGATGACGACCTCTGCCGCCGCCTGCGGAGAGCGGGCCATACGCTCCTTTCGGTGTCCGGTGCGCGGGTGGTGCATCTGAATCGTAGTTCCTCACCCGATACCCCGCGCATCATATTCCGGCGCGGATTTCACTACGGCTGGTCGCGCATCTACATGAGTCGGAAATACGGTGGCGCATGGCGCGGAGCCTGCACTGCGCTGGCCGCGATGCCGTATTTTCTGCTGCGCGCATTGGCATTCGGCGTGACGCTGCAATTCCGCCGCGCGCTGCTCGATGCGGCGAAGCTGGGCGGAGTACTATCCAATCTGGGAGGCCTCCGTGCCTGAGGCCGCGCGTACCCGACTGGCATTCCCGATGCGCCTGTTGCTTGCGCTGCTGATGGGCTATGCTCTGTGTGGCCGCAGCGTCGCGCATCTGGGAGTGCCCCCGCTCTATGTAGGTGAACTGGTGCTTGGCATCTTGGGGGGCTACGCGTTATTCACCCTGCGCGGCTGGCGGGTGTTGCTGCAACCTGCGGTGCTGTTCCTGTGCCTGTTCATGCTGTGGTGTCTGTTCCGCACCGTTCCATACCTTGCCGATTACGGCGTGGATACATGGCGTGATGCGGCGTTGTGGGGCTACGCGCTGTTCGCGCTCTGCACCGCGCTCTATTTTTCCGCGCGGCCGGAGCAGCTGCGATTGCTTCTGCCGTTATTCCGCCGCTTCGGCGTCCTGTTCCTGTGCGTGGTATCCGCAGAGTTGCTGGTGCGCGCGTTCTTCCGCGATTCGCTGCCGGTATTGTATGATGGCGCAGTGCCGCTCATTTCGCTCAAGCCCGGCGATGTGCTGGTGCATCTGGCGGCCTTATTCGCGGGAGTGGTGGGCGGCATCATCGCCCGCCCGTCGCCCGTGTGGTGGCTGGCCTTCGCGCTCTGTTTCCTGCTCACCGCGACCGTGGGACGCGCGGGGCTTGCGGCGTTCCTTGCCGCCTCCGCGTTCATCCTCGTACAGAGCTATCAGTCGCGGCAGTTATGGCGTGTGGCGGCGGCATTCACGGTGACGCTGGCATTGCTGGGCGGTGCGGCGATGGCCTCCGGCGTGCTCGAAGGGAAACACGAAAGCCGCGATTATTCGCTCACGCAGATCGGCCGCAATGTGGCGAGCCTGTTCACGGACGGCCATGAATGGGGTCTGGAGGGCACGAAGCGTTACCGGCTGGAATGGTGGGAGCAGATCATCGGCTACACCTTCGGCGGCGAGTATTTTCTGACCGGCAAGGGATTCGGCGTCAATCTCGCCGACGATGACGGGTTTCAGGTGCGCGACGATGCCAGCCTGCGTAG
>JADZBT010000043.1 GCA_020851915.1 Alphaproteobacteria bacterium
ACCGCATGGACGGCAGCTCGATCCGCTTCGACAAGAACGCGGCTGTGCTGATCAACAAGCAGGGCGAACCCATCGGCACCCGTATCTTCGGCCCGGTGACCCGCGAACTGCGCGCCAAGAATTTTATGAAAATCGTATCGCTCGCGCCGGAGGTATTATAATGGCTCAGAAAATCAAAAAAGGCGATCAGGTCGTCGTACTGACGGGTCGCGATAAAGGTAAGCGTGGCGAAGTGCTGAAGGTGCTGCCCACGGAAGCCAAGGTAATCGTACAGGGCGTGGCGCTTGCAAAGCATCACACCCGTCCGTCTGCATTGACTGCGGGCGGTATCGAGCAGAAGGAACGCGCGATCCATATCTCCAACGTGGCATATGTGGATCCGAAATCCGAGAAGCCGACCCGCGTAGGGTTCAAGACGCTGAAAGACGGCCGCAAGGTGCGGGTCGCCAAGGCGTCCGGCGAAGTATTAGACGCATAAGGATCACGGTCATGGCTGCACGGTTGCAGGAAGTATACACGAAAGAAATTCGCGGCAAGCTCCAGCAGGAGTTCGGCTATAAGAACGTCATGCAGGTTCCGCGTCTGGAGAAGATCGTCATCAATATGGGCGTGGGCGAAGCCGCCAACGATTCCAAGGTGATCGATGCGGCTGCCAAGGAACTGGCGCTCATCGCCGGCCAGCAGCCGATGATCACCCGCTCCAAGAAGGCGATCGCAAGCTTCAAGCTGCGCGAGAATCAGCCGGTAGGTTGCAAGGTGACGCTGCGCGGGCCGCGCATGTATGAATTCCTGGATCGTCTGGTGACCATCGCCATGCCGCGCATCCGTGACTTCCGTGGCATTTCGAGCCGCAGCTTCGACGGTAACGGCAACTACGCGCTGGGCCTGAAAGAGCAGCTGGTATTCCCCGAGATCAATTATGATCGCGTCGATGCCATCCGTGGAATGGATATCATTTTCGTTACTTCGGCCAAGACCGATAAGGAAGCCAAGGCGCTTCTCGCCGGTTTCAACATGCCGTTCATTAAATAAGGACAGGACAGATGGCAAAACTGAGCTCGATTGAAAAGAATAAACGCCGCGCACGCCTCGCGAAGAAGTATGCCGGCAAGCGCGCAGCCCTCAAGGCGATCGTGATGAACCGCGACCTGCCGATGGAAGACCGCTTCGCTGCACAGCTGAAGCTGTCGGAGCTGCCGCGCAATTCGGCAAAAGAGCGTTATCGCAACCGTTGCGAGCTGACGGGCCGTCCGCGTGCGTTTTACCGCAAGATGCGCCTGTCGCGTATCGCGCTGCGTGAGCTGGCAGGCTTCGGCATGCTGCCCGGCGTAGTGAAATCGAGCTGGTAGTTTAGAGGATTAGGAGACTGTACGATGTCGATGAATGATGCATTAGCGGATATGTTGACCCGCATCCGGAACGGCCAGCAGGCGCGCCTCGCGCAGGTGAGCTGCCCCGCTTCGAACCTGCTCAGCAACGTGCTGGAAGTGTTGAAGGATGAAGGCTACATCCGCGAATATGCGAAGAACGATAACGAGGACGGCAAACCGACGCTGACCATTGGTCTGAAGTACCATGACGGCGAGCCGGTCATCAAGCAGGTGAAGCGTATCTCCACGCCGGGTCGCCGCGTCTATTCGGGTAAAGCCGATATGCCGCGCATCCATAACGGTCTGGGTATCGCGGTACTGTCCACCTCCAAGGGCGTGATGTCGGATTACAAGGCGCGTCTTGAAGGTGTCGGCGGCGAAGTATTGTGCAGCGTGTTTTAATTAGGGCTTGAGAGAGCTTAGGGACTTAAGGATAGAGTTATGTCACGGACAGGAAAATTACCGGTAGCGGTTCCCAAGGGCGTGAACGTCGACCTCCCCAAAGGGATGATCGTCGTGAAGGGCCCCAAGGGCGAGCTGCGCTCGGCACTTACCCGGAACGTCGTTGTGAAGCTGGAGGACGGCAAGATCTTCGTCACTCCTGCGAACGATACCATCCATTCGCGCGCAATGTGGGGTACGACCCGCAGCGTGATCGCGGGTCTGGTGCAGGGCGTGTCGGAAGGATTCACCAAGGTGATCGAGATCAACGGCGTGGGTTTCCGTGCTGCGGTTGCTAACGGGATCCTCACCGTGACGCTGGGTTTCAGCCACGAGGTGAAGTACGCGATCCCCGCAGGTGTCACCGTTACGGTTGACAAGCAGACCATCATCTCTATCGCCGGCGCTGACAAACAGCTGGTGGGATCGGTGGCCGCAGAGCTTCGTTCGTTCCGCAAGCCGGAGCCGTATAAAGGCAAGGGCGTGCGTTACCAGGGCGAGTATGTACGCATGAAAGAAGGCAAGAAGAAGTAAGGATGAACAATCATGGCCGCTAACCCGAAACAGTTATTTGAGCGCCGCGCGCGTCGCACCCGTGCGAAGCTGCGTAGCACCCGCGCGAAGAACGTACGCCTGTCGGTGTTCCGTTCTAATCAGCATATCTATGCACAGCTTATCGACGATGTGAAGGGCGTCACGCTCGCCTCCGCTTCGACGATGGACAAGGAGCTGAAGGGCGCGAAAGGTTCGACGCTCGAAGGCGCGAAGAAGGTCGGCGCACTCATCGCCGAGCGCGGCAAAAAGGCCAAGGTCGAGAACGTAGCGTTCGATCGCGGCGGGTATATTTATCATGGCCGCGTGAAGGCGCTGGCTGAGGCGGCGCGCGAAGCCGGCCTGAAATTCTAAGCGTTTAACGAGGATAAAACAGTTATGACGACCGTAGTAACAGCACAGGGTGTGGATCTGGTGGAACGCCTGGTCACGGTGAACCGTGTAGCCAAGGTAGTGAAGGGCGGACGCCGCTTCGGTTTCGCTGCACTGGTGGTAGTGGGCGATGGCAAGGGTCGCGTAGGCTTTGGAACCGGCAAGGCGAAGGAAGTGTCCGACGCCGTGCGTAAGGCGACCGATTCCGCGAAGCGTGCCATGATCCGCGTGCCGCTGCGCGAAGGCCGTACGATCCACCATGACAGCCGTGGCCATTACGGTTCGGGCAAGATGATCCTGCGTTCGGCGCCGTCGGGAACGGGAATCATCGCCGGCGGCCCGGCACGTGCCGTATTCGAGGCACTGGGCGTGCAGGACGTCGTGGCGAAATCGGTGGGCGCATCCAACCCGCATAACATGATCAAGGCGACGTTCGATGCGCTGACGAGCATCCGCTCGCCGCGTGCCATCGCTAGCAAGCGCGGCAAGAAGATTGGCGAGATCATCGGCCGTCGCGAAGCCGTGCTGGGTAGCACCGGCGAAGACGTCAAGATCGACGAGGAATAGAAGGAACCTAGACCATGGCAGCAGCAGAAAAAAAGACAGCAGCAAAGAAATCCGGCAAGACGCTGGTGGTACGCCAGATCGGCAGCCCCATCGGTCGCAAGGATTATCAGCAGGCGACCCTCATCGGGCTCGGCCTCAATAAGATCGGTCGCACCCGCACGCTGGAGGATACTCCGTCGGTACGCGGCATGATCGAAAAGGTAAAACATCTCGTAGTGATCGAAACCGCTGCGTAAGGCATTCAGGTAAGGGCTAAGACAATGAAACTCAATCAGTTATCGGATAATCAGGGCGCGCGCAAATCCCGTATGCGGGTAGGGCGCGGCATCGGTTCCGGCAAAGGCAAGACCGCCGGTCGCGGCGTGAAGGGCCAGAAGTCCCGTACCGGCGTGAGCATCAACGGGTTCGAGGGTGGCCAGATGCCGCTGCATCGCCGCCTGCCGAAGCGTGGCTTCAAGAGCCTTTCCTATACGCGCTATGCGCTGATCAATACCGGCGACATTCAGCGTCACCTCGACAGCAAGGCGCTGGACGCGAAGCAGACCATCAGCTATGCGCTGTTGCTTGAAAAAGGCCTGGTGCGTAAGAGTGCCCATGGGCTGAAACTGCTCGCCAAAGGCGAACTGAAGACCAAGGTGACCGTTGAGGTGGCCAAGGCATCGGACACGGCGGTAAAGGCTGTAGAGAAAGCCGGTGGCGCAGTGGAAGTGAAAGCGGTTGCAGCTGCTCCGGCAGCGGAGAAAACGGAAGCGAAAAAACCTTCCAAGAAGGCGAAAAGCCCCAAGGCCGAGTAATTCCGGCCTTTTTTCTTTTGGTCCTCGCTTCTCGCCATCACGAACCCGCAAGGTAGCCTCACATGACGTCTGCCGCAGAAAGACTGGCATCCAATATCAATCTAGGCGTGCTCGGGCGCGCTACCGAACTCAAAAAACGCCTCTGGTTCGTGGTGGGCGCGCTCATCGTGTACCGTATCGGCACGTACATCCCGCTTCCGGGCGTGGATACCCACGTGCTGGGGGAGATGTTCAAGCAGAACTCGGGTGGCGTGTTGGGCATGTTCAACATGTTCACCGGCGGCGCGCTCAGTCGTATGACCATCTTCGCGCTGGCGGTGATGCCATATATCTCGGCATCCATCATCATCCAACTGATGACTTCAGTATCGGATAGTCTCGCCGCGCTCAAGAAAGAGGGCGAGGCGGGGCGTCGTAAGATACAGCAATATACACGTTACGGCACGGTGCTTCTGGCGGGTATACAGGGATTTGGCATCGCGGTCGGGCTTGAGAGCATGACCGGCGCAAGCGGCCCGCTGGTGATGGAGCCCGGCCTGTTCTTCCGTATCTCCACCATGGTGACGCTGACCGGCGGCACGATGTTCATCATGTGGCTGGGCGAGCAGATCACTTCGCGCGGCATCGGTAACGGCATCTCGCTCATCATCTTCACGGGTATCGTGGCGGAGCTGCCGAGCGCACTTGCCAGCACCTTCGAGCTGGGCCGACGCGGTGCGATGTCCACGGAATTCATTTTCCTGCTGGTTCTACTGGCTCTTGCGCTCATCGCCTTCATCGTATTCATAGAGCGCGCGCAGCGCCGCATCCTCATCCAGTATCCCAAACGTCAGGTGGGCAATAAGCTCTATGCCGGGGATAATTCGCACCTGCCGCTGAAAATGAACTCCTCAGGCGTGATCCCACCCATTTTTGCAAGCTCGCTGCTGTTGTTCCCTATGACTATCGCCGGATTCAATGTGGGCGACGGCACGGGGGTCATGGCGCAGGTGGCGGCCTATCTGGCTCCTGGCCAGCCGCTATATCTCGGGCTTTATGTCTCGGCCATTATCTTTTTCTCGTTCTTTTATACCTCGGTGGTGTTCAACCCCAAGGATACGGCCGAGATGCTCAAGAAGAACGGCGGATTCATTCCCGGTATCCGTCCCGGCCAGAATACGCAGGAATATATCGATTTCGTGCTGACCCGCCTGACGGTCATCGGCGCGGCGTATCTGTCGATCGTCTGCGTGGCACCGGAAATTCTCACCTCCAGCTACTCGGTTCCCTTTCATCTGGGCGGAACCAGCCTGCTCATCGTGGTGAACGTCACCATGGATACGGTGACGCAGATACAGTCGCACCTCTTCGCTCATCAGTATGAGGGACTCATCCGCAAATCCCGCCTGAAGGGGCGCAAGCGATGAACCTGATCCTTCTGGGGCCTCCGGGTGCCGGGAAGGGCACACAGGCGGATGTCATCGCCGCGCGGCTGAAGCTTGCCAAGCTCTCCACCGGTGACATGCTGCGCGCTGCGGTAGCGGAAGGTTCTGAATTAGGTAAAAAAGTCAAAGACATCATGGTGAGCGGGGCGCTGGTTCCGGATGACATCATCATCGCGATGATCCGTGACCGCATCAAGCAGCCGGATTGCAAGAATGGTTATATTCTGGACGGGTTCCCACGTACGCTGGCCCAGGCCGAGGCGCTGGACGGCATGCTGGCCAAAGAAGGCACGGCGCTTGACCATGTGATCGAGCTGGCGGTGGACGATGCCGCCCTGATAGAGCGTATTTCCGGCCGGTTCTCCTGTGCGAAATGCGGAGCAGGGTACAATGACAAGAGCAAGCCGACCCGTAAGACGGGGGTGTGCGATGCATGTGCCGGCACGGAATTCATCCGCCGGAAGGACGATAATGCCGCGACGGTTTCCGAGCGGCTGAAGGCGTATCATGCCCAGACCGCCCCGTTGCTGCCCTATTATCGCAAAAAAGGGAATCTGGCCGCCGTGGACGGAATGGCGGACATTAAGGACGTAGAGCGGCAGATCGCCGTAATTTTGGGAAAATGACGACGGCATGCCGTCATCCTCGGGCGTGACCCAAGGATTTCTGCCGATTTGGTAAGGAGTGTCAGAAAGTGGGCGTCACGGCATTATAACCGTTGACTTCCCCGTAGATATTACTATATTTCTGCTCCCTTTGGTAAAATGACTGTCTAAAGAAGGATTTAAGCCGTGGCCCGTATAGCCGGTGTAAACATACCCACCAACAAGCGCATCGAAGCGGCGCTGACCTATATCTATGGAATCGGTTTCAAGACCTCGCGCGAGATCTGCGCGAAGGCCGATGTGAACATCGATACGCGCGTGCATAAGCTGACGGAAGCGGAAGTCATCCGCCTGCGCGAGACCATCGACCGCGAATACACCGTGGAAGGCGATCTGCGCCGTAACGTGGCGATGAACATCAAGCGCCTGATGGATCTGGGTTGCTATCGCGGCCTGCGTCACCGCAAGAAGCTGCCGGTGCGCGGCCAGCGCACGCATACCAATGCGCGCACGCGTAAGGGTAAGGCGGTTGCGATCGCCGGCAAGAAACAGGTAACGAAGTAAGTAGTTAGGAATTAAAGCAATGAATGATGCAGCATCACCGAAGATCAAGAAGCGCGAGCGCAAGAACGTCACCTCCGGCGTCGCGCATGTGAATTCTACCTTCAACACCACCCCCATCACCCTCCCCGATGCACAGGGGAACGTGATCGCGTGGTCGACCTCGGGCGCCAACGGCTTCAAGGGTTCGCGCAAATCGACCCCGTTCGCTGCACAGGTAGCGGTGGAGAACGCCGGTAACAAGGCGAAGGAACATGGCGTACAGACGCTCGAAGTGCTGGTGAAGGGCCCCGGTTCAGGGCGCGAGTCCGCGCTGCGTGCGCTGCAGGCTGTAGGCTTCAATATCACGTCTATCAAGGACGTCACGCCGATTCCGCATAACGGTTGCCGTCCGCCGAAGCGCCGTCGCGTGTGATTTTCGGTTTCAGGGGTTTCAAGAATTATTTTAGGGGTATCCGCTCGTGATGATTAGCAAGAACTGGAAAGAACTGATTAAGCCGTCGAAACTCGAACTCGAGGCGGTGGATGATGTCAGCAAGCGTGCGGTCGTGGTTGCAGAGCCTCTGGAGCGCGGTTTCGGCCTGACGCTCGGCAATGCGCTGCGTCGCGTGCTTCTGTCCTCGCTGCAGGGTGCGGCGGTGACCACGGTGCGTATTGAGGGCGTGCTGCATGAATTCTCGTCCATTCCCGGCGTGCGTGAGGACGTCACCGATGTGATCCTCAACATCAAGTCGCTGGCAGTGAAGGCCCATGCGCCGGAAAAGAAGCGCATCTCGCTCCGTGCCGAAGGCCCGTGCGAAGTGACCGCAGGTATGATCGATACCGGCGCAGACATCGAGATCATTAACAAGGATCTTGTGATCTGCACCCTTGATAAGGGCGCGAAGCTCAATGTGGAAATGACCGTTCAGACCGGCAAGGGCTATGTTCCCGCCGCGCAGAACCGTCCGGAAGATGCGCCCATCGGCCTGATCCCGATCGATGCGCTGTTCAGCCCGGTGCGTAAGGTATCCTACAAGGTAGGCGACAGCCGCGTCGGACAGTTCACCGACTATGACAAGCTGCAGCTCGACGTTGAAACCAACGGTACGGTTACTCCGGAAGATGCGGTGGCATTTGCGGCGCAGATCCTGCGCGACCAGCTCGAGCTCTTCGTCAACTTCGACGAAGTGGTAGAGGAAGTGGCCGCGAAGCAGGAAGAGAACCTGAAATTCAGCCCGTACCTCCTCAAGAAGGTGGACGAACTGGAGCTGTCGGTGCGTTCGGCGAACTGCCTGAAGAACGACAACATCGTCTATATCGGCGACCTCGTGCAGAAGACCGAGGCCGAGATGCTCAAGACCCCGAACTTCGGCCGCAAGTCGCTCAACGAGATCAAGGAAGTGCTGTCCAGCATGAACCTGCGTTTCGGCATGGAAGTCGATAGCTGGCCGCCGGAAAATATCGAAGACCTCGCGAAGAAATTTGAAGAACCTTACTAAGGAAGAACCGCTCTAGGGCGGCTAATGGAGAAGACCAATGCGTCACGCACATCAAGGAAGAAAGCTTAACCGCACGGCATCGCATCGCAAGGCGATGTTCGCCAATATGGCCGATGCGCTCATCAAGCACGAGCAGGTGAAGACCACGCTGCCTAA
>JADZBT010000044.1 GCA_020851915.1 Alphaproteobacteria bacterium
CGTTGGTATTTGCGGTGGAACAGCCAGGGATCCATCACGTAGAACAGGTTCTGCACATATTCCGGCGGCAGGAAGCGGTTACTGCGGATGAAGGCGTTGAGCTTGTCCGTGCCTTCGGGATCCAGCGCGATGCGGCGGAAATCGGAGGAATGGAAATCCCATGGCGTGGCGAGCAGTACTAGCTTTGAAACGAGGGAGGGTGTGGCCTGCGCGGCGGCCAGCGCCAGCATGCCGCCCATGCAGTAGCCCGCGAGCGCTACGGGCCGCTGGGTGAGTGCGGCGACGCGCTCGATGGCCGGGATCAGCCGCATGGCGATGTAGGCGCCGGTATCAAAATCGAGCTCCTCCGCTCCCGGCGAACCCCAGTCGAGCAGGAAGGGGTGTATCCCCTCCGCATGCAGGAAACGCAGCAGGCTGGTGCGCTCGGAAAGATCCAGTACATAAGGACGGTTGATGAGTGAAGGGACGAACAGCACCGCAGGCGCGGCCTTGCTGCGTGCGCCGTAGTCCATTAGGGTGGAGCCTCCCTGCTGCCAGATCACAGGCGGGTCGGGCAGGGTGCGGACATACTCCGCCTCGCGGAAAGCTTTAAGTCCGGCGAGAAGTGCGACGCCGCGATTCAGAGACGCGCTTTGTACTGCGGCGCTTGCGTGGCGGCCCATCCTGCGTACGAGGTTTTGTGACTTTTTCCGCAAGTCGCGATTCCAGGGCGGCAATCCGTCCTTCGCATGCTGCAAGGCGGCGGGCGAGCTCATCATACTGAGCAGCATCAGCCCGAGATGCAGGCCGAGCGCCGCCGGAGGCACTTCCACCTTGCTGGAATGCGTTGAGGAATGGGAGGTTCGTGCCATATTGTCCCCAGTTGGCCGACGATTTGCCCGCGCCGCCTTGCGTATTCTGCATCATTTGCAGCATGGAAAGCAAGTTGCTGACGGCGCGCGGGTCGGTCATCATCGCCGCCATCTGCTCCTGCCACAGATCCATGAAGGATTCTGCGGGGGTTTCGTCGGAATAGTCGTCGTCGCTCATATGCTCACGCCTTTTCTCTACCCTTTTACCTTACTCCCGCTATAAATACCAAGGACTTCATTATATATCTGAGGAAATACCATGCCGCCCAAAGCCAAAACAAAAACCGAACCCGACGCGGTGCTTGACGCGCTGAAGGACGTCACCGCTCAGCTGAAACGCATGGAGAAGAAGGTCGATAAGCTGGAATTGCGCCTCGCCGAGCTGCGCGAGCATCAGGAACATATGCGTAAGAATCAGGTCACCCTCTATGGCCGCCTGCTGGTGACCCGCAAGAACCTCATCGAGCTGTTCAACGGCGAGCGTCCCTCCATGACCCGGAACGAAGCGAAGGAACTGGGGAGTGGCCGTCACCCGCTGCTGGCGGAACGCGCAGGGTCGAAGCGCAAGACGCATTGAGGTTGATAATGTGAGGATGCCATCCCGGTGCAGGCCGGGATCTCATATATCCAGCGGAGCTGTGCGAGAGATAAGATCCCGGCCTGCACCGGGATGGCACATCCTCTGGGGAGAGTTAACCCAGCAGTATCGCCCCGAACACCAGCGCGCCCACCAGCACGTTCGATTTGAAGGTCTTCATGGCGGAGGTGGGGTTGTCGAGATCGACGAAGTGTATCTGCGCGTAGAAGATTCCCGCGATAATCGGCAGTGCGGCATAGAATTGCCAGCCCAGACCGGCGGTGAATCCGGCCAGCGCGAGAAACGCGGTACTCGCGCCGTAGAACATCATCAGCCATTGCTTGGTGTCCTTGCCCAGCTTGAGGGCGGTGGACTTCACTCCCACCAGCAGGTCGTCCTCCTTGTCCTGATGGGCGTAGATGGTGTCGTAGCCGAGCGTCCAGAAAATGCCCGCGCAGTAAAGCGCATAGGCTGCTGGGGATAGCTCCCCCATCATCGCCGTCCAGCCCAGCAGCGCGCCCCAGTTGAAGGTAAAGCCGAGGAACAGCTGCGGCCAGTAGGTGATGCGCTTCATGTAAGGGTAGAGAAGTATCAACGCCAGCGATGCGAGGCCCAGCAGGATGGTCTGGTAGTTGAACCATACCAGCACCAATAGCCCCACGGCCAGCTCTGCACCGAGGAATTTGAAGGCCTGCCGGGTGGTGATCATGCCGCTGGCCAGCGGTCGGGTGCGCGTGCGCTCCACTTTGGCGTCGAATTTCTGGTCAATGATGTCGTTGAGCGTGCATCCCGCGCCGCGCATCGCCACCGATCCGAGGAAGAACAGGAATAAGTGAAGATAGGAGGGGAGATACCCCATGGCTTCTGCGGCCAGTGCCGTGCCCCACCAGCAGGGCCACATCAGCAGCCAGATGCCCGCAGGCTGGTGCAGGCGCATCAGCATCACGTAGGGTTGAAGCTTCTGTGGTGTGATCTTGAGAACGAAATCCTGAAAAGCCATAGGGGCATATTGAATAGTTTTGCGTGAATTACAAGTGGGGAATTGCTAGTAACATAGTCCATGAAACCCATTCGCCTATATGTGAATGAGCCGCTCTCAGTAGGAGGGCAGGCGATGCTCGATGCACCGCAAGCGCATTACGTGCAGCATGTGATGCGTTGCCGCGAGGGCGATGGTGCGCTGCTGTTCAACGGGCGCGATGGCGAGTGGCGCGCGGAGTTTCGCCATATCGGCAAGAAATCCGCCGAGCTGCGACTGCTGGAGCAGACCCAACCACAAAAAACCGAGCCGGACATCTGGCTGGCCTTCGCGCCCATCAAGCATGGCCGCATCGATTTTCTTGCCGAGAAGGCGACGGAGCTGGGGGCGTCGGCGCTGATCCCGGTCATCACCGCGCACACCATTGTCTCGCGGGTGAATACAGAACGGCTTCAGGCCAATGCCGTCGAAGCGGCGGAGCAATCCGAGCGCCTTTCCGTGCCGGAGGTGCGTGAGCCGGTGCGGCTGGAGAACCTGCTGGGCGCATGGCCGGACGGGCGATTGTTGTTCGTTGGCGATGAACGCGGCGGTGGAGTTCCTATCGTGCAGGCGGCGGCGGAGGCAAAAGGCACACCCGTGGCGCTGTTGATAGGCCCTGAAGGCGGATTCAGCGCTGCGGAGTTTGAAATACTGGAGCGGCTGCCCTATATCAGACGGGTCGGTCTGGGCCCGCGCGTGTTGCGCGCTGATACCGCAGCCCTCGCGGCGCTCGCCTGTCTTCAGGCGGCGCGCGGCGATTGGGGATGATATAAAGGCAGGAACGCATGACCCCTATTCTCCAGACGATCGACGGCCTTCTCACATCACGTGGGCACGAAGTGCAGGCGTGGCTGGACGCCCGTAACGCGGAGGTTGCTCCATTCTTCTACGGCTCGGTAGACCTGCGCCATTCGGGTACGAAGTTAGTGCCGGTGGATATGAACATATTTCCGGCGGGCTGGAATAATATCTCGCCCGCAGCGCGGACGCGGGCGGCGGAATATCTCAGTCGTTGTTTCGCGCGCCGGACGCCGCCGGTGAAGAAAGTGCTCATTCTGCCTGAGAGCCATACGCGTAACCTCTATTACCTCGATAATATCTCGGCACTGAAGGGTATCTTCGAGGATGCGGGCACGGAGGTGCGGCTGGGCGGTGTCGGCGAGGAGATAACCGATCGGTTGGAGCTGACCTCGGCTTCTGGCCATGCGCTGGTCATCGAACCGATCCGTCTGCGCGAAGAGGGCGGTAAATGCCCGGTGCTGGAAACGCACAGCGGGTTCCAGCCGGATTTTATCGTGGTCAATAACGACTTTTCCGACGGCCCGCCGGAGATGCTCACGCGCTGCACGAAGCAGCCGGTGGTTCCTCCGGTAGGGATGGGCTGGTATCGCCGCCGCAAATGGGTGCATTTCGAGTCCTACGCGGCCGTCGTGGATCGGTTCGGCGCGGAGTTCGGCATCGATCCATGGCTGCTCTCGGCGGTATACCATCGCTGCGGGAAGATCAATTTCAAGGAACAGACGGGCGTTGAATGCCTTGCGCTGGGCGTGGAGAAGGTGCTGCACCGCGTGCGCCAGAAATACGCCGAATACGGGATAACGGACGCGCCCTATGTCTATATCAAGGCGGATGCGGGTACTTACGGTATGGGCATTATGACCGCGCACTCGGGCGATGAAATATACGAGATGAACAAGAAGATCCGTAACAAGATGCACACCACCAAGGGCGGAGTGACCAATTCCGAGGTGGTGATACAGGAAGGCATCCCGACCATCGACCGGGTGGACGGGCATCCCGCCGAGCCGATGCTCTATATGATCGACGGCAAGCCGGTGGGAGGGGCGTACCGTGTCAATGAGGGGCGCGATGCCGAGAACAGCCTCAATGCGCCGGGGATGCGTTTCGAGCGCATGTGCGACACGACCGAGGGCAAGCTGGTGGATGCCACCAAGGTAACGGGCTGCAACTTCGGCGTCTACGGTCTGATGGCGCAGTTGGCTTCGATTGCGGCGGCGCGTGAGGCGTATGAGGTGTACGATATTTAGTGGTCAGCGGCCAGTGATCCGTGACTCCCTAATAGGGCGAATCGACGTCTTCTACTCGGAATTTGGCAGATTCTTCAGTTTTTTTTTCAAAGGGGAGCATGTTGTACTGCGCCGCCATCTCCTCACGCACTTCCTCGGAGGGATCGCCCTGACCGGCGGCGATCACTTCGCCATATTCGCGCAGGTCGAATTTCTCTTTGTTTTCTAGCTTGCTGCGGACGACGTAGAAGTTCTTGGCGGAGACCTTCAGGTAGCAATAGACCTTCTCGGCAAAGACGTTGAGTCCCTGAACGAGCACGACGGCCTCTTCCGGGGAACTGGTCGCGTCATCCTCGGAGGGGGATATCCCCATGGCCTTTGCTGTCCATTTATTTTCGGTCATTCAGGAGCCAGCCCGCTGAGTTATTCTCTAACCCTCTAATATAGAGAAATTCCGCAAATATTACAGGATAAACTTCGGTGCAGCAGGGCGGGAGGGATTTTTTAGGGGATTTGAGGTAAATATGTCTAAAATTTTAGGTATCGGGTGGATGAAACCGCAGTGCTAACCTCTGGCACTACGGTGTTTTAATATCAGCGACCGCGCGATGTATCGTTGTTACGCTGTGCGACATTAGCGGAGTGGCTAAAGGCCTGGCCGGATACGCCCTGACCAGCGGCCATCAGCTCCTGCGCGAATTTATTGCCTGCCTCAAGGCTGCCATCGCAAATGTCTAAATTCAAGTCCTGCGGATTCATCTTTTTACCCCTAAAGGTTTTGCGAGTTTTTCTATTCTTTCAAGGTATCCTATAAACCTTGATTAAATATTAACATCGTTGAGGAAATTTGGCTATGGAGTCACAAAAGTTTCATATTCTAACTGGCTAAAATTTTAGCGGTTTTTTAGTGACTTCCGTAACCCTTCCAAAATCCTTAATTTTTCAGTTTTTACCCACGCTTTATGATCCCATTATCCCGAAAAAAACGGGATGGCTCAATCGTGTCATAAAAGTTTCATGGAGGGGGCGGTGGCCAGTAGAAACGGACTGCGGATTATACTTCCGTGCCGCCTACGGTCATGGCGCTGATGAGCAGCGTGGGCTGGCCGACGCCGACGGGGACGCTCTGGCCGTCTTTGCCGCAGGTTCCGATGCCGTCGTCGAGCCTCATGTCGGTGCCGATCATGGTGATGCGTTGCATCGCTTCCGGGCCGTTGCCGATGAGTGTGGCGCCTTTGACGGGGGTGGTGATCTTGCCGTTCTCGATGCGGTAGGCCTCCGAGGCGGAGAACACGAACTTGCCCGAGGTGATGTCCACCTGTCCACCGCCGAAATGCGGGGCGTAGAGGCCGTGCTTCACGGATGCGATGATCTCCTCCGGTGGTGTGTTGCCCGCGCGCATATAGGTGTTGGTCATGCGCGGCATCGGTTGATGCGCGAAGCTCTCGCGGCGGCCGTTGCCGGTGGGTTTTACACCCATCAGGCGCGCGTTCATGCGATCCTGCATGTAGCCTTTCAGGATGCCGTCCTCGATGAGCACGGTGCATTCCGGCGGCGTGCCCTCGTCGTCGATGGAGATCGAGCCGCGCCGGTCGGGGAGCGTGCCGTCATCGACGATGGTCACGCCCTTCGACGCCACGCGTTCGCCCATCAGGCCGGAGAAGGCCGAGGTCTTCTTGCGGTTGAAATCGCCCTCCAGCCCGTGCCCGACCGCTTCGTGCAATAATACGCCGGGCCAGCCGGGGCCTAATACCACCGGCATTTCTCCGGCAGGAGCCGGAACGGATTGGAGATTCACCAACGCCTGCCGCAGCGCCTCATCGGCCCAGTGCCGCCAGCCCGCGTCATCCATATAGCGTGCGAAGGAGAATCGTCCGCCCGCACCGGCGGAGCCGCGCTCCATGCGGCCATTCTCTTCCACGACGACGGAAATATTCATCCGCACCAGCGGACGCACGTCGTGGAGTTTTTTGCCGTCGGTGCGGATGATCTCCACTACCTGCCATTCATTATATGCGGATGCGCTCACCTGCCGGACCCGCGCATCCTTGCCGCGCAGGTAGGCGTCGATGGATTCGAGCAGCTTCACCTTCTTCTCGAAGGCGACCTCGCCGATGGGGTTGAAGTCGCCATAGAGCGCGCGGTTCGTGCCGGAGGGCGCGCTATCCAGCTTTACTTCGCCGCTATGTCCCCGGGTGATGGTCTTCACCGTGCGGCTGGCGCGGGTGAGCGCCGCTTCGGAGAGTTCCGAGGCATGGGCGTAGCCGGTGGTTTCCTCCAGCACGCCGCGCAGGCCGAAGCCCTGCATGGTATTGAAGCTCGCATTCTTCAGCCGCCCGTCGTCGAACAGCAGGTTCTCCGATTGCTGGTATTCGAGAAACAACTCGCCGTCGTCCATGCCGTGCAGCGTGTCACGCACCAGTGCTTTTACGCGGGCCTCATCCAGTCCTGCGCGTGTGAAAAATAACGCATCCGCCGCCGTAATATCGCCCATTTTCTATACCTTTATACTTCTTCTGGAATAATAGTAATTTTTATTCTAGAGTCGCGCGCAGCGTCTGTGTTTTGCTGACCATCCGCTAGGGTATAGCGGTTATGCGGCAAAACATAAAGAAGGTAAACAACGAAAGCAGAGCGATGGCAATACTCACTTCCCGCACCGGATTTTCCCGGTTCCTCACGATCATCTCCGTCCTTTCTCTGGTGTTGCTGCATGCATCCGGCGTGCATGCACAGGAGATAAAAGATTGGCAGCTCGGCTTTCAACAGCCCGTCACTCCCGTTATGGAACAGCTGGAAGGTCTTCACGACCTGTTGCTGGTTGTTATTACGGGAATCACCCTGTTCGTGATGGGGTTGCTCGGCTATACCTGCTGGCGGTTCAGCGCCAAGCGCAATCCCGTACCCAGCAAAACCACCCACAATACGATGATCGAGGTTATCTGGACGGTCATTCCCGCGCTGATTCTGGTGGTGGTCGCCATTCCGACCTTCAAGTTGCTCTACTATATGAACAGCGAGCCCGAAGCCGATATGACCCTCAAGGTCATCGGGCATCAGTGGTACTGGGAATATGAATATCCCGAGCATGGCATCCGCTTCGACAGCTATCTCGTGGAAGAAAAGGATCTTAAGCCCGGTCAGCCGCGCCTGCTCGACGTCGATAATCATATCGTCGTGCCGGTCGATACTACCGTGCGTGTGTTGATAACGGCAGCGGATGTTATTCATGCGTTCACCATGCCGGCTTTCGGCATCAAGACCGACGCCGTGCCCGGACACCTGAACCAGACCTGGTTCCGCGCCGAGAAGACCGGTACATATCGCGGCCAGTGCTCGGAGCTGTGCGGCGTTCGCCACGGCTATATGCCCATTGTCATTGACGTGGTGGGCAAGGAGGAGTACGCGCAATGGCTGGCGGAGCATAAGCCTGCCGCCGCTGCACCGGAAGTCGCTGCGCCGGAAACGGTGACGCAGTAGCTGCATCCAGCGGCATTGTGAAGTACGACACAGATAAGCAAGAGAATAGACGAGAGGAATTTCCATGAGCGACCATATGCCTACAGGACTCACCCGCTGGCTGTGTTCCACCAACCATAAAGATATTGGCACGCTGTACCTGTTCTTCGCCGCGCTTGCGGGACTTATCGGCATGGCGATGTCGATGCTCATACGCCTTGAGCTGATGCAGCCGGGCGATCAGTTTCTTGGTGGTGACTACCAGTTCTATAACGTGCTGGTGACCGGCCACGCGTTCATCATGGTGTTCTTTCTCATCATGCCGGCGCTGATCGGCGGATTCGGCAACTGGTTCGTGCCGC
>JADZBT010000045.1 GCA_020851915.1 Alphaproteobacteria bacterium
CGACATCGATATGGTGAAATGCATCTATTGCGGCATGTGCCAGGAGGCCTGCCCGGTGGATGCCATCGTCGAGGGCCCGAATTTCGAGTTCACCACCGAGACGCATGAGGAATTGCTCTACAACAAGGAACGCCTGCTCGCCAACGGCGATCGCTGGGAGCAGGAGATCGCAGCCAACATCGCGGCGGATGCGGAGTACAGATAGAAAGACGTTGGAAATTAGAAATTGGAAAATAGAAAATGCCATCCCGGCGAAGGCCGGGATCTCATCTCTCCGGATGGGTTGTTTTGAGATATAAGATCCCGGCCTTCGCCGGGATGGCAGTAATGAAGAGAAGTTGGATGGATATATACGCACTCGTATTTTACATGTTCGCTATCGGCACGGTGCTGTGCGCCGTTGCGGTCATCAGCGCGCGCAACCCGGTCTATTCGGTGCTGTTCCTCATCGCGGCGTTCTTCAACTCTGCCGGGCTGTTCGTGCTTATCGGCGCGGAGTACCTCGCCATGACGCTGGTCATCGTCTATGTCGGCGCGGTGGCGATATTATTCCTGTTCGTGGTGATGATGCTCAACGTCAACTTCGCGGCGCTCAAGCAGGGCTTCCTGCATTACCTGCCGGTGGGGCTGGGTATCGCCGGGGTGCTGGTCGCCGAGCTGTACTGGATGGCGCGGGTCACGTCGTATAACGGCATGGAACTGGCCGCGCGCACGACGCCGACACCTGATTCCGTCAGCAACGCGAAGGCCATCGGCAATGTGCTCTATACGGACTATATGTACCCGTTCCAGATGGCGGGGATCATCCTGCTGGTGGCGATGATCGGCGCGATCGTGCTGACCCATCGCACGCGCGGAGGGGTACGCAAACAGCGCATTTCCGCCCAGATAGCCCGCCGCCGCAAGGATTGCGTGGAGCTGGTCGATGTCGAAGTAGGGAAGGGCATATAATGGAACCGATTGTCGGCGCACACATCACCATCATGCATTACCTGACGCTGTCGGCGCTGCTGTTCACGCTGGGCATCGCGGGGATATTCCTCAACCGCAAGAACGTCATCACCATCCTTATGTCCATCGAGCTGATGCTGTTGTCGGTAAATATCAACCTCGTGGCGTTCTCGGTGAAGCTGGGCGATCTGACGGGGCAGGTGTTCGCGCTATTCATCCTCACCGTCGCAGCGGCGGAGGCGGCCATTGGGCTTGCGATTCTGGTCATTCACTTCCGCAACCGTGGCAGCATCGCGGTCGAAGACATCAATACATTGAAGGGATAGTCCGTGATTCAGGCACTCGTATTTCTGCCGCTCATCGCCGCGCTGCTGGTAGGGCTCACCACGCGCTGGATACCCGATCGCCTCGCGCAGGTCATCACCTGCGGCGCGCTGATCGCGTCTGCGGTCATGGCGGGCATTACGTTCAATGACGTGGTGTTGCAGAACCATCCGCATACGGTCACGCTGCTGCCATGGATACAGTCCGGCGATTTCAGGGTGGACTGGTCGCTGCGCGTTGACCAGCTCACTGCCGTGATGCTGGTGGTGGTGACGTGGGTGTCGTCGGTGGTGCATCTGTATTCGGTGGGCTATATGAGCCACGACCACAGCAAGCCGCGCTTCATGGCGTACCTGTCGCTGTTTACCTTCTTCATGCTGATGCTGGTGACCTCCAACAATTTCCTCCAGCTGTTCTTCGGCTGGGAGGGCGTGGGACTTGCCTCGTACTTGCTCATCGGCTTCTGGTATGACCGCCCCTCGGCCAATGCGGCGGCCATCAAGGCATTCCTCGTCAACCGTGTGGGTGATTTCGGCTTCGCGCTCGGTATCTTCGCTACCGATGTGGTGTTCGATTCCATCAGCTATGACGCGGTGTTCGGCGCGGCCGCCTCGCACACCGGCGATACGCTCACTTTCCTCGGCCATGAATACCATGCGCTGACCGTCATCTGCCTGCTGCTGTTCGTGGGCGCGATGGGTAAATCCGCGCAGCTTGGCCTCCATACCTGGTTGCCCGACGCGATGGAAGGCCCGACGCCGGTATCGGCCCTCATCCATGCCGCGACCATGGTGACCGCTGGTGTATTCCTCGTCGCCCGTTGTTCGCCGTTGTTCGAATATGCGCCGGATGCGCTTACGGTGGTGACGCTGGTGGGCGCGGCGACCGCGTTTTTCGCGGCGACCGTGGGTATGGTGCAGAACGACATCAAGCGCGTCATCGCCTATTCCACCTGCTCGCAGTTGGGCTATATGTTCTTCGCCTGCGGGGTAGGGGCCTATTCCGCCGCGATATTCCACCTGATGACCCACGCCTTCTTCAAGGCGCTGCTGTTCCTGGGTGCGGGCTCCGTCATCCATGCGATGAGCGGCGAGCAGGATATGCGTAAGATGGGCGGCATCTGGAGAAAGATCCCCATCACCTACGCCTATATGTGGGTGGGGTCGCTGGCGTTGGCCGGGTTACCGTTCTTCGCCGGGTATTATTCCAAGGATGTCATTCTGGAATCCGCCTTCGCGGCGCATACTTGGTCGGGTGCGCTGGCCTTCAAGCTGGGTATCGCGGCGGCGCTGATGACGGCGTTCTATTCCTGGCGTCTGTTGTTTATGACCTTCCACGGTACACCGCGTGCCTCGCATGACGTGATGCACCATGTGCATGAATCGCCTGCCATTATGACCGTGCCGTTGCTGCTGCTGGCTGCGGGCAGCCTGTTCGCCGGCTATGTCGGCGCGGAGATGTTCGGCATGGTGAATCCGGAAGGAACCTTCTGGGGCAATGCCATCTTCACCGGCGCGGAGAATAAGGTGCTGGAACACGCGCACCATGTGCCGGACTGGGTGAAGTACGCACCCATCGCGGTGGGGCTTACGGGTATCGCGCTGGCCTATCTGCTCTATATCGCCGCGCCCGGCGTGCCCGCGAAGATCGCGGCGGCATTCGGCCCGCTTTATCGCTTCCTGCTCAACAAATGGTATTTCGACGAGCTGTACGACGTCCTGTTCGTGCGTCCGGCCAAGGTGCTGGGACTCATCCTCTGGCGCTTCTGGGATGCCAAGGTCATCGACGGCCTCGGGCCCAACGGCGCGGCATGGCTGTCGCAGCAGGTGGGGCGCGGGGCGGCGAAACTGCAAACGGGATATGTCTATCATTATGCCTTCGCCCTCATGCTGGGGCTGGTGGGCATCATAAGCTGGGTAATGGTGTAACCGATGAACGATACGATACCGATTCTGTCTCTGCTGATCTTCGCGCCGCTGGTGGGGGCGCTGTTCATCTACCTGATGGGTGAGGATGACCCGGAAACCCCGCAGAACGCCCGCTATACGGCGCTGTGGACGACGCTCATCGTCTTCGTCGCGTCACTGGGCGTGCTACGCCGTTTCGAGCTGGATACCTACGAATTCCAGCTTACCGAATATGCCAACTGGTTCACCGATTACGACATCAACTACCATCTGGGCGTGGACGGCATCTCGATCTTCTTCGTGCTGCTCACCACTTTCCTGATGCCGTTCTGCATTCTGGCCAGCTGGAATTCCATCACCACCCGCGTGCGCGAATACATGATCGCCTTCCTGGTGCTGGAAACCTTTATGATCGGCGTGTTCTGCGCGCTCGACCTCGTGCTGTTCTACATCTTCTTCGAGGGCATGCTCATCCCGATGTTCCTCATCATCGGCATCTGGGGCGGCGATAATCGCGTCTATGCCTCGTTCAAATTCTTCCTCTATACGCTGGCAGGCTCGGTGCTGTTCCTCATCGCGGTCATCTACATGTTCCTTGAGGTGGGCACGACCGACATCCCGCTGCTGATGCTCTCCGTGCCGGAGATGCCGCTCCATGTGCAGAACCTGCTGTGGCTCGCCATGCTGGCTTCCTTCGCGGTGAAAGTGCCGATGTGGCCGGTGCATACCTGGCTGCCGGACGCGCATGTGCAGGCGCCCACCGCCGGTTCCGTCATCCTCGCGGGCGTGCTGCTCAAGATGGGCGGTTACGGGTTCCTGCGATTCTCGCTGCCGCTGCTGCCGGATGCCTCGCATTACTTCGCGCCGCTGATCTTCGGACTCAGCATCGTCGCGGTCATCTATACTTCGCTGGTGGCGCTGATGCAGGAGGACATGAAGAAGCTCATCGCCTATTCCTCCGTCGCGCATATGGGCTTTGTCACCATCGGTATCTTCACTTTCAACCAGCAGGGCATCGAGGGCGGCATCGTGCAGATGCTGAGTCACGGGCTGGTATCCGCCGCGCTGTTCCTCTGCGTCGGCGTGGTCTATGACCGCATCCATACCCGCGAGATCGCCCGGTATGGCGGCCTCGTGCACCGCATGCCGAAATACGCGCTGGTGTTCATGGTGTTCACCATGGCATCCATCGGGCTACCCGCGACATCGGGGTTCGTGGGCGAGTTGCTGGTACTGGTGGGGGCCTATCAGGTCGATAGCTGGCTGGCGTTCCTGGCCGCCACGGGTGTGGTGCTGGGCGCGGCCTATATGCTCTGGCTCTATCGCCGCGTGATGTTCGGCGAGCTGGTGAAGGCCGACCTCAAGGACATCCTCGACCTTGACCGGCGCGAACTCATCATTTTCGTGCCGATCATTCTGGGCGTGCTGTATATGGGCATTTACCCGGAGCCGATGCTGAACGTGCTTCGCGCGTCGGTGGAGCACCTCATCGAGCAGTCGCAGGGGCTGGGGCTGTCGACGTGCATTTCGGGCTTAGTGAAGTAGAAAAGAGTGGTAGCAATGGACGTGATGACATTACAACAGACCCTGCAACCGCTGCATGCCGAGCTTTTCATCTGCCTGTCGGCACTGCTTTTGCTGTTGGCGGGGGTATTCCGTGGTGACAAGTCGGCGCTCGATGTCACGGGGCTGTCGACCATCGTGCTGGTGCTCGCCGGTTACATGACTTACCAGAATCTCGACGTAACGCCGGTGGCGACGCTGGGCGGCATGCTGCTGGTCAATCCGTTCACGGCCTTTATGAAGCTGCTGGTGCTGGGGGCTTCCACGCTGGTGCTGGTGCTGGTCATCGGCGAGATGAAGACCGACAAGCAACCGCGCTTCGAATTCCCCATCCTCGTGCTGCTATCGGTGCTGGGCATGTTGCTGATGATCTCGGCCAACAACCTCATCGCGCTTTATAGGGGGATCGAGCTGATGAGCCTCGCGCTCTACGTGCTGGCGGCCTTTAACCGCGAGAACCTCCGTTCTTCGGAGGCGGGCCTCAAGTATTTCGTACTGGGCGCGATCGCGTCGGGCATGCTGCTGTACGGTGCGTCGCTGATCTACGGTTTCACCGGGACTACGGATTTCTCTCTGCTGGCGGCGCTGTTCGGCAAGGCGGACATGATACCGGTCGGCGTGACCATCGGCCTCGTGATGATCATCATCGGCCTGTGCTTCAAGGTATCCGCCGTGCCGTTCCACATGTGGACGCCGGACGTCTATGAGGGGGCTCCGACGCCGGTGACGGCCTTCTTCGCTGCCGCACCGAAAATTGCGGGCATGGCGCTGTTCGTGCGTGTGCTGCTGGAGCCGTTCGGGCATCTGGGCGCGCAGTGGCAGCAGGTCATCATCTTCGTGTCCGTCGCATCAATGCTGCTGGGCGCCTTCGCGGCACTCCGCCAGACCAGCATCAAGCGCCTGCTGGCCTACAGTTCCATCGGGCATGTGGGTTATGCGCTTCTGGGCCTTGCGGCGATGAATGCCGAGGGCGTACAGGGCATCATCATCTACCTCGCGCTGTACCTGCTGATGAGCATCGGCGCGTTCGGCGTGGTGCTGCTCATGCGGCGTCGCGGGAAGCCGGTGGAAGAGATCGTCGATCTTTCGGGCCTCAGCCGTACTCACCCGAAGCTGGCGCTGGCCATGGCGATATTCATGTTCTCGATGGCAGGTATCCCGCCGATGGCCGGGTTCTTCGGGAAGTTCTATGTAGTCACGGCGGCGGTGCAGGCGCATCTCTACGTGCCTGCGGTCATCGGCCTGCTGGCGAGCGTGGTGTCGGCCTATTACTACCTGCGTATCGTGAAGCTCATGTACCTAGATGAGGCAACCGCGCCACTCGATAAGGAGATCGGCATGGAGGCGACCCTGGTGCTGACGCTGGCCAGCGTTGTGACCGGACTGTTTTTCCTGTATCCTACGTTCCTCATTACCATGGCGGATGCTGCTGCGGCTGCACTGCCGTTTTAGGAAAGCCGACACTCCATGACCGTACACCGAATGATGACTCCGCCCTCGCGGACTCTGGCGCGCTGCTATGACCTTACGGTACTGGGCGAGGTGGGCAGCACCAGCGACGAGGCGAAGCGGCTCGCCGCCACCGGCGCGCCGCACGGCGCGGTGGTCTGGGCCAAGCGCCAGACGGGTGGGCGAGGGCGTTACGGGCGTCAGTGGGACTCACCGGAGGGCAACCTCCACGTATCGCTGTTGCTGCGCCCGGAGGCGAATGCCGCCACGGCCACGCAGCTCTCCTTCGTGGCGGCGACAGCGGTGCATAAGACGCTCTCCGCCATCCTTTCCGATGCGCTGGTGCAGGGTGAGGTCAGTTCCAAGGATGTGAACATCACCCTCAAATGGCCCAACGACATCCTGCTGAACGGCAAGAAAATAGGCGGTATCCTGCTGGAATCGGCCACCCATGCGGACGGCAAGCTCGACTGGCTGGTGCTGGGTATCGGGGTGAACATCGCGCATTTTCCCGATGATTGCCCTTTTCCGGCGACCTCGCTGGATGCGGTGGGGGTGAAGGGCATCAGCGCGAAGATAGTGCTCTCGCGGCTGCTGCATCATTTCGCGGTCGATTACGGCATCTGGGAGCATGACGGCTTCGCCCCGGCGCGCGCGCAATGGCTGCACCACGCGGCCTATCTGGGCAAAGAAATCTCCTCCAACCTCGAAAATGAAGAGATTTCAGGAGTTTTCGAAGGGCTGGATGCCGACGGGGCATTGCTATTAGCCCGAAAAGATGGTACGACGCGGCGGATCACTTCTGGGGAAGTATTTGGGAAATAACATGCTTTTAGCCATCGACGCAGGCAATACCAACACCGTGTTCGCGGTGTTCGAGGGCGAGAAGCTGCTCGGCCAGTGGCGCATGTCGACCGATGCCAACCGTACCTGCGACGAGTATGCCGTATGGCTGATGGATCTGATGGCGCTGAAGGGCATCGACCCGAAACAGATCGATGCGGCGATCATCGCCACCGTCGTGCCGCAGGCACTCTATGCGTTACGCACGCTGACGAAGCAGTATTTCAACTCCGAGGCGGTGCTGGTGAGCGCCACGACGGTGAATCTCGACATGATGGTGCGCGTGGAGCGCCCCGAGGAAGTGGGCGCCGACCGGCTGGTAAACGCCTTCGCGGCGCGTGCGCGCTACGGCAATAACCTCATCATTCTGGATTTCGGCACGGCCACTACCTTCGACGTGGTAGGCGCGCGTGGCGATTATCTGGGCGGCGTGATCGCGCCGGGCATCAATCTCTCGCTCGAAGCGCTGCACCGCGCGGCCGCGAAGCTGCCCAATATCGAAATCGCCCGGCCGGCGAAGGTCATCGGCAATTCCACCATCTCCGCCATGCAATCCGGCGTATTCTACGGCTATCTCGGCCTGATCGAGGGCATCATCTCGCGCATCCGCGAGGAACTGGGCGTGCCCATGACGGTCGTGGCGACCGGGGGGCTGGCCTCGTTCTACGCCAAGGCCACGCCCGTTATCGAACATCTCGACAGCGACCTTACCATCTATGGGTTGCAGCAGATCTACGCATTCAACTATTCACAGTCAGACAAGGAACAGAATGTCCACCAACTTCACGCCGGATAAAGACTCCCTGCATTTCGTGCCACTGGGCGGTTCTGCCGAGATCGGCATGAACCTCAATCTCTACCACTACAAGGGCAAGTGGCTGATGATCGATCTCGGTATCGGTTTCGCCGACGAACATTTGCCGGGTGTCGAGGTGGTGCTGCCCAATATCGACTTTATCACCGAGCGCAAGAAGGATCTTGTCGGTCTGGTGCTCACCCACGCGCATGAGGACCATCTGGGCGCCGTTCCCTATCTCTGGGAGGAACTGGGCTGCCCGGTCTATGCCACGCCCTTCACCGCAGCGTTTCTGCGCGCGAAACTGGCCGGCATGCCGTTCACCAGCAAGGTCGTCATCAACGAGGTGCGTCCCGGCAGCCAGCTGACCGTGGGGCCGTTTGATCTGGAAATGATCGAGCTGACCCATTCCATCCCAGAAATGAACGCGCTCGCCATCCGCACCGACCTCGGCACGATATTGCACACCGGCGACTGGAAACTCGACGGCGAGCCGCTGGTCGGCCCCATCTCGGACGAGAACCGGCTGGTGCAGTACGGCAAAGAGGGCGTGCTGGCGCTGGTCTGCGATTCCACCAACGTATTTGTCGAAGGCGAATCCGGTTCCGAGGGCGACGTACGCAAGGAGCTCATCAAGCTGGTCGGCGAATGCGAGAACCGCGTGGTGCTGGCGACCTTCGCCTCCAACGTGGCGCGTCTGGAGTCCATCGTCGAGGCGGCGAAGGCCAATGGCCGCAGGGTCGTGCTGGCCGGGCGCTCGCTGTGGCGCATGACGCAGGCAGCGCAGGAAAGCGGCTATCTTCAGGATGCCCCGCCGTTCCTGAGCGACGAGGAGGCCAAGAAGCTGCCGCGCAATCAGGTGCTCATCATCGCCACCGGCTGCCAGGGAGAGAGCCGTGCAGCACTCACCAAGATCGTGAACAAAGAACACCCGCACATCAAGTTATCGCCGGGTGATACCTGCATTTTCTCCTCCCGCGAAATTCCTGGAAACGGCAATAAGATCGCGTGGATTCAGAATCAGCTGGTATTGCAGGGCGTGGAGGTCATCACTGACCGTCAGCGGCCCATCCACGTGTCCGGCCACCCGGCGCGCGACGAACTGGCCCGCATGTACCAGATGACCCAGCCGCGCATCGCCGTGCCCGTGCATGGCGAGCCCCGCCATTTGCACGAGCATGTGGCCTTCGCCAAGGCCCTTCAGGTTCCCGAGGCGGTGGAAGGCGAGAACGGCATGGCCATCCGTCTCGCTCCCGGCAAGCCGGAAGTGGTGGGGCAGGTGAAGTCCGGCTATATCGCGCTGGACGGCAATTCCATGATTCCCACCGACAGCAGCATTATCCGTGATCGCCGCAAGCTTCGTAACGACGGCGCGGTGTTCGTGTCCTTCGTGGTGGATCGCGACGGCGACCTGGCGTCCCCGCCGCAGATCTCCACCCCCGGCCTGCTCAACGAGGTCGAGGACAGCGCGATCATCGATGGGCTTATCGACGAATTGTCGGACGTCATCGAACGCAAAGGCCGCAAGGCGCGCGACAATGAGGTGAAAGAGGCCGTGCGCGTCGCCGTGCGCCGTTTCTTCGGCAAGGAACTCGAAAAGCGCCCGATGATCTCCGTGCAGATGGCGCGGGTGAAGGGGTAGGAATTCCCAATGATCCACTACTGGGCCGGTGCATTCATCATGTTTTCTATCACTTGGTGGCTGGCCTTTTTCATGGCGTTGCCGGTGGGGGTGCGTATGGCAGAACAGCCTGAGGACGGCCATGCGCCGAGCGCGCCGGAGAACCCCCGCCTGTGGAAGAAGGCGCTGGTGGCGACGCTGGGGGCGCTGGCCGCTACCTGGGGCATCATGCACCTGATAGAAACCGGCATGATCTCCTTCCGGCCCCCTCCCGCCGCCGCCGATAGCGCGTTGTAAATCCTTTCGGGATGTATTATAACGGCTGGCCTGCCGGTATGCGGCGGGTTTCTGGGTATTTTAACAAGGCGATGATGGCGATGACATCCGAGCTATTTGGCACGACGGTAATGGACGACAAGCGCTTCAAGAAACTGACGGCGGTCGTGAACAACGTCATGTCCAAGCAGCATTTTTTCATCTGCGCCGCGCCGAAATCCGGTACGACCTGGTTACAGAAGACGCTGGATACCCATCCGGAGATCGTATGTTCCGGCGAAGGGCATTTCATGGGTGGTCTGGCCCTGTACCTCAAGAATGCACTTTCCAACTATGACACGACGCTCCAGCGCGTGAAGGAACAGGTCTATGAGGGCAAGCCCTATTATACTTCTCCGAAGATAGAGGAGCTTGAATACCTGTTGTTGTGCCAGA
>JADZBT010000046.1 GCA_020851915.1 Alphaproteobacteria bacterium
GCGGCGGCCGGTGATGTGCAGATACAGAGTGATCTTGGCGGGAGCGAAATCGCGGAGCACGTGCGCGGATCAGTTCTTTTCCGCCTGCGCCAGGGGTGGCGCGGGAGGAATGACGCCGCTCGCCGGAGCCTTGGGCAGCCCCTCGCGTATCTTGATCTCAAGCGACTTCTTCAGATCCGGGTCGGGATCGAATACCAGCGCGCGCTGCCACTGGTAGCGCGCTTCGAGTGTGCGCCCCACGCGCCAGTAAATATCGCCCAGATGGTCGTTGACGGTGGCATCGTCCGGCATGATCTCGATCGCGCGCTCCAGAAAGAGCTGCGCGCCCTCATAATCTCCGAGGTGATACAGTGCCCAGCCGTAACTATCGACGATCTGCGCGTCCACGGGACGCTTCTTGAGCGCGACTTCGAGCATCTGCTTGGCCTTGTCGGTATTCTTGCCGAGCAGCAGCCAGCTATAGCCCAGGTAATTGAGCACATCAGGCTGGTCGGGTGCGAGCTCCAGCGCCTTCAGGAACTGCTTCTCCGCGAGATCCCAGCGGCCGGAACGCTCCAGCGCGATACCACAGGAATAGAGCACCGGCCAGTGGTAGGACTTGATCTCATGGATACGTTCCTGTGCCTTCAGGCAGTAATCCGCCGCCTCGCCGAAGCGCCGTTCCTTGCGCAGGATGTCGCTGATATGCAGGTAAGGCGCGTGGCTCTTGTCGCGCTCTGCGGCCAGCTTTTTAAGTTCGTCGATGGCCTTATCGGCGCCGCTCACATAGTAGTCATCGCGCGCGGAAAGCAGTTGCGCCTTCCAGCTGAGGAACGACTCCTTCGCGATATGCCCGTAGCTCTGGATGGCCTCAGCGAAACGCTCTTCGTCCTCGTAATATTTGGCCAGTATCATCCAGCCCTTGTCGAAATCGGGGCTGAGATACAGTGCCATCTGAAGGAACGCGTACGCATCATCCACCGCGTCCTGGCTGTAGAGGATGCTGGACGTGCCGTAGAGCACCTCGGTGATGCCGCCTTTCGCATCGGCGATGATGGGAGTATCGCCCGACCGCGTCATCAGCTCGAACTGTTCGTCGCCGTCGAACCATACGTCGGTGCTGCCCTGGCTGAATTTCTTATAGAGCGCGTCCGCCTTTTCCGGCTTGCCCTCGCGCTTGTAGAAATTCCCGACCACCTCAACCATCCGCAGCGATACGCTGGAGGCTCCCTCCATCGCGCGCTCAAACGATTTTTCCGCGCCGGGATTGTCGCCGGTGACCTCCTGTATCAGCGCCGTATGGTAGAGAACGAACGGTGAGAACACGTCGATGCCGTTCGCCTTGGCGATGGTGGTCAGCGCCGCCTTGGCGTCACCCAGCCCGACCTTCACCCAGGCATGCAATATGGGTATCAGCACCCCGTTGAACCCGGTGGTATTCATCTTCGCGAGCATACGGTCGGCCTGCGCGTAATCGCCGCGCTGCGCGGCATCGAGCGCAACCAGCAGGCTGGCGGTCACTGACTCATGTTGCTGCTCCAGAAATTTCTTAGCCATAACAATGGCTTTATCGGCTTTGCCGGCGATAAGAAGTATCTTATGCGCCTCCCCGAGCAATTCCTGATCCTTGGGGGCGAGGGTAAGCGAATTTTCGAGGTATCCGGCCGCCTCGTCCATATCGCCGGTATGCTTGGCAAACCGTGCAGCGAGGTAGTTTCCGGCCAGCGTTTCGCTGGCTGCGTCCGGCGTATTCTCCACCCCCGCCAGCGCCGTTTGCGATGCCAGCAGGCACGCCGCACCCAGCAACAAAGGCGCGAACGCCTTGCCGTTTCTATAGTTCCGCTTCACTGTATGCATGTTCTCTCCACCGTCGGTTCTAAGACTACACCAAAATGCTTTCAAGACCAAAGATTTTGCATCGATACCCGTCATACAACTTGACATCGCCCCCGTTTTAGGCCAAAAACCCCTCCCTGCACCACAGAGCGGAAAGGTTCGACCATGAGCAAGAATAACCCGCAGAAGCGCGGCAAGGCCGCAGCTGGACGCGTCGTAGAAGGCAAAGAAGTGAAGCCGGTATTCTATTTCGGCAAGCATAAGGGCCATGGCAATTACATCGCCGCCGCGTTCGACAACGGCAACCTCGCGATGGACGCGCAGGGCCGCCCGCTCCCCTATCAGAACGCCTCGCGCGGCTAAGCCCAAAATCTTCCATTGTACGCCGGAACATGACCGGGCGGAAGCCTCGGGACGTGTGTTCTTTTGCGCCCAAATTGTTCCACGTGAAACAATTTGCAGAACACCCATGTATACGGATAGCCCGGGCCCCTCATCCCCCGCCTCCTCCCTATGGGAGAAGGAGCCAGCTTATTATTCCCTCTCCCATAGGGAGAGGGTCAGGGTGAGGGGCCCGCGCGCACAATAACACCCCCAAAATGTTTCACGTGAAACAATTTACATATTCGGATAATTCGGCCCGCCTCCACCCTCCGGTGTCGTCCAGTTGATGTTCTGGGTCACATCCTTGATGTCGCAGGTCTTGCAATGCACGCAGTTCTGCGCGTTGATCTGCAAGCGTTTTTCACCCTCCCCGCCCACGATCTCAGACACCCCCGCCGGGCAGAAACGCTGCTCCGGCGCATCATATAACGCCAGATTGGTGGCGATGGGCACGGAGGCATCCGCAAGTTTCAGGTGCGCGGGCTGGTCTTCCTCATGGTTGGTATTGGAGATGAACACCGACGACAGGCGGTCGAAGCTCACCACGCCGTCGGGTTTCGGATACTCGATCCTCTTGCATTCCGCCGCCCTCTTCATGCAGCTATGATCGGGCCGCGTATGGCGCAGCGTCCACGGCGCGCGCCCTTTGAACAGGTAGGTATCGATCGCGGAATAGGCCAGCGCCGCCCACAACCCGAAATGAAACGCGGGACGGATATTGCGCGCCGCGTGCAGTTCCTCATAGACCCAGGAGTTTCTGATGGCCTCGCTGTAGTTGGTGAGCTCATCCAGCGCACCGGCGGAGAGTTTCTCGAACAGCGCCTCCGCTGCCACCATGCCGGATTTCATCGCCGTATGCGTGCCCTTGATCTTGGGCACGTTGAGGAATCCCGCCGCGCAGCCGATGAGCGCCCCGCCGGGAAAAGTGAGTTTTGGTATCGACTGCCAGCCACCCTCGTTGAGCGCCCGCGCGCCGTACGAGATGCGCCGCCCGCCCTCGAACAGCGGACGTATCTTCGGGTGCGTCTTGAAACGCTGGAATTCCATGAACGGATCAAGATACGGGTTCTGATAATCCAGCCCCACCACGAATCCCACCGCCACCTGATTATGCTCCAGATGATAGATGAACGACCCGCCATAGGTACTGCTATCCATCGGCCATCCCGCCGTATGCGTCACCGTGCCCTGCTTATGCTTCGCCGGTTCCACTTCCCACAGTTCCTTGATGCCGATACCGTAGGTCTGTGGGTCTACGCCGTTCCGCAGATCGAATTTCCCGAATAACTGTTTACTCAGCGAGCCACGGCATCCTTCCGCGAACAGCGTGTATTTCGCACGCAGTTCCATGCCGGGCTGGTAGTTGTCCTTTTTCTCGCCGTGCTTGCCGATACCGAGGTCACCGGTGGCCACGCCTGCGACACGGCCCTGTTCGTCATAGAGCACTTCCGCCGCCGCGAATCCGGGGAATATCTCCACGCCCAGTGCTTGCGCCTGCTCTCCCAGCCAGCGGCAGAGATTGCCGAGGCTGATGATATAATTGCCGTGATTATGCATCTGCGGCGGTGTCGGCAGACGGAACCCGTTTTTCTCCGTCAGCAGCATGAACGCATCGCTCGTAACCGGCGTATTGAGTGGTGCGCCGCGTTCTTTCCAGTCGGGTAGCAATTCATTGAGCGCGCGCGGCTCCAGCACCGCGCCGGAGAGGATATGCGCGCCCACCTCCGAGCCTTTATCCACCACGCAGATGGTGAGCGGTGTTCCTTTTTCCTGCGCGAGCTGGCCCAATCGTATCGCCGCAGAGAGTCCCGATGGCCCCGCGCCTACGATGACCACGTCGAATTCCATGGATTCCCGCGTGCTGCTCATATGGCTCCTTATGCTTTTATGCTTCCCTGCGCCCGATTAGCTTAGTAATATCGCCCCGCACAGTCCACATGAAACCGGGAGAAACCATGGCGCAGGCCACCGAATTGCTGAAGTGGTATGGCGAGATGGGCGTCGATGAAGCCATCGACGACGCACCGCGCGACTGGTTCGCGCAGATCGCCGCCAAAGCGCCTGTTCCAGATACCCCCCCCGCGCCGCGACCGGTTGCGGCCGCTCCCACGCCCATATCACTCAAAGGCCCCGCCGCTGCGGTCAAGGATGCGCGCGCGGTCGCCGATGCCTGCACCACCCGTGAGGAGTTGGAAAAAGCGCTGCGGGAATTCGATGGATGCTCACTCAGACGCACCGCGTCGAACACCGTATTCTGCGACGGCAATCCCAACGCCCGCGTGATGTTCGTCGGCGAAGCACCCGGCGCGGAAGAGGATAAACAGGGCATCCCCTTCTGCGGCCCGAGCGGCCAGCTGCTCGACCGGATGCTGTCCTTCATCGGGCTCACACGCGCGAATTTCTATATCAGCAACACGCTGTTCTGGCGTCCCCCCGGCAATCGCAAACCCAGCACCGAGGAACTCGCCATCTGCCGACCCTTCGTCGAGAAGCATATCGCGCTCATCAATCCCGATCTGCTGGTGCTGGTAGGCGGCACGGCCACCACCGCGTTGCTCGATGAAACCCGAGGCATCAGCCGCCTGCGCGGGAAATTTTATACCTACAGCAATCCCTATACCTCGCGTGAGATCCCTGTGGCGGTGCTGTTCCATCCTTCCTACCTCTTGCGCCAGCCTTCGCACAAACGTCTGGCATGGCAGGATATTCTCGCCATAAAGCATTATATGCGGGAACATGGAATTTCGCCGGAACCACGGTAAAACACTGTAAATAGTTAACGAATTTACCATTCAGCTTGCTTTCCGCATCTACCTGTCCTATACAGGCTTCCCCGCTGAAAACTGCGGGTTTGGATCAACAACCTGTTTAGGGTGATGACTCTTCGAGTTTTGAAAACACTGCTGCACTCTCCGGCATGGCGACCGCTGATATTCGCCTCCCTTGCCGCCGCAGCCACCTATGTCTCCATCGACGTCGCTATCGCGCTCAGAGAACCGGCAACCGCCGCGCAGAATGAGCAGGAAGTGACGTTCCTGTGGGGCAATCGCTTCAGCGCGCCCAAAATCACGGATCCGCTGGCCTATAACGCGGAGGAGCCGCCGATGCTGGCCGCCCCGGAACCGCGCAGTAACGACAGCGCGAAAGACTCCGCAAGCTCCCCGCGCATGCGCTGGACGGCGGGGATCTCCGCATGGAAACGCGGTGAGATCGGACAAGCCGCACGGCATTTCTCCGCAGCGGCAAAAGCAGAGAATGGCGCTCCGGACGACAACGCGGCAGCGGCTTACTGGGCCTATCGCGCCCATGACCGGCTAGGCTATACCGCCCGCGCGCAGCAATACCTGTCGCTCGCCGCACGTTATCCGCACACATTTTACGGCATTCTCGCCACCCGCGCCGCCGGGAACAAGATCGCGCTGCCCGTGGCAGCGGTGACGAAAGCCGGGACGGCCAAAGCCGCCGCTTATCCTGTACCCAACTGGCGACCGCATGATGAATACAGCATCGAACCCGCGCTGCTGTTCGCCATCATCCGCAAGGAATCCGGGTTCAACCCGAACGCCAAAAGCCACCGTGGCGCACGCGGGCTGATGCAGATCATGCCGGGCACGGCACGCCACATCGCGGAGCGCATCGGCGCGCCGAAGCCGGACAATGCACGTCTGATGAACCGGAACGTGAACATCGCGCTCGGACAGGCCTATCTCAACGATCTGCTGAAAAGCAAGCCGGTGGACGGCAACCTCATCTACCTGCTGGCCGCCTATAACGCCGGCCCAGGCAACCTGCAGAAATGGCTGAAGAATACCCGGAATACCCACGACCCGCTGCTGTTCATCGAGAGCATCCCCGTCGCGGAAACCCGCAACTACACCAAGCAGGTGATGGCCAATTACTGGATATATCAGGAAATTCTCGGCCAGCGCACCAGCTCGGCACAGGCACTGTTGAGCGGCCTCTGGCCCAGCTATGGTGGCGCGGACATGCCCCTCGCCAGCGCGATATAACTCCTCTATCTGCCTGAAAAACCGCCAGAGTTAACAAATCTGTAACATTTTGCCCCTACACTGGGCCGGTGGAAGACTGCGCCTTGAAAGGGATTTATGGCTCCTCACAACCATCACGATGGCCATGACCACGGCTCCGGCAACGGAGGCGGCGGATTCGTCGATATGGTGAAAGGGAAAGGCGTCGCGGGCGCAGCGCTTCTGGGCGCTACCGCCGACGTCGGCAACCTGCTGATAAAAGCCGCCGATATAAAATCCCCCCTCACCGAGATGTTCCTGCGGATGGGTATCGCCACCCCCATGATGACCAACGTCATCGGCCGCGACGTACTCCATGCCATCGAAGAACGTGACATCCCCGAACTGCTGATGCATGGCCTGAGCGGCAGCCTCGTCGCCTATGGCGCGGCAGTGGGCGGCAAGGAAGGACAGGAGGCGCTCCATACCGGCGTGCTCACCACGCTTATTTTCCGCATCGCGCACGGCGGCGAGCATGGGTTGAAAGAACGCTTCGAAACCGCGCTGCATGAATTACGGGAAAAGATCCCCGGCGGTGAACATGCGGAATTCGATAAGGACGGAAAACTGATCCCGATCGGCGAAGAGCATTACGAGCACCTGCCTACCGTGATGCGGAAAAAACGGGGCGGTGGCGGCGAATTGGAACCCGTGTGCATCGCCGCGCTGGAAGCAGGCGATGAGATCGTCGTGGACGGCTCCGAGCTGAACGTCATTCCCGTTGACGGCACTATCGTGAACATCAACGGCGACCGGGCCACCTCGATCGAGGTGGATGCCTCCGCCACCACCGGGCAGGCACAGGAGGCCGTGCATTCCGGCTCGCGCATTCTCCAGATGACGAACATCCCCACGGATACAAGCATCACCATACGCGTGGACAAGCCATGGGGCGAATCCAGCGGCATCAAGATACTCACCGGGCTGAACGGCACGAGCGAGAACAAAGCGAAGAATGAGACCGCGCTGGAGCGCGCCGTGGATGCCTACACCATCGCGCTCGCCTCCGCCGGCGGGTTGCTGCTGTTCAAGGACAGCATCCACAAGGGACATGACGGGAAATGGAAGATCGACCCGTCCAAGACGCACTGGAAAAAATCCATCGAGGATACGTTCGGCTTCATCATCAGCGCGGCCCCCTGCGCGGTCGCCGCATCGATGCTGATTTATGAAGCCGTCGAGCGAGAGCTCCACAAGCAGGGCACGATCGTCCAGTCGCGCAGCCAGTTGGAGGCGGCGGAGAAGATCGACGCGGTGGTACTGGATCTGACCGGCACGCTCACGGAGGGAAAGCCGTCCGTGAGCAACGTCGAAGCCATCGGCGGCGCGAACGCGGATGACCTGTTGCAGTTAGCCGCCAATCTGGAATTCGGCAATCCCCACCCCATCGCGCAGGCCATCCATGCACGCTGTGGCAAAGGAAGCAGCGACATCGGCGCGGAGCATCGCAATGGTGGTATCATCGCGAATGGTGGGGAACAGGCCATCGGCAGCATCAGCTTTTATGAGCGTAACGGCATCACACTGGACGCGACCACGCGCGCGCGGGCAGAAGCTCTGGAACAGGATGGATACACGGTAAGCATTGTCAGGAACGGCGACCAGTGGGGCGTCATCTCGCTGGAAGATAAATTGCGCGACGATGCGCTCGATACCGTGAATGCGCTGCGTAAGCAGGGCAAACAGGTATACATCGCCACCGGCGAGAATGGCGGGCGCGTGAAACGGCTGGCGACCGATCTCGGATTTTCTCCGAAGGAAATAGATAGTCCGGTTCTTTCAGAACGCCGGGTGTTCCACAAGCAGACCATCGGTGAGATCGTGACCGACAAGGCGACGGGTGTTGTGCGCCCGGCCAGCCCGAAGGACGCGCACACCAGCGATGACATCACCAGCAAAGTGGAATTACTGGAACATCTCAAGCGCGGTGAGAAAAAAGTGATGATGGTCGGCGACGGATTGAATGACGCCATGGCCATGCAATATGCGGATGTGTCCGTCGGCATGAAGGAAACCGCCGTGCAGGAGGTGCAATCCACCACCGGTATTATGATAAGCGACCTCGCCGAAGTGGCGCGCCTGCCAAAACTCTCCGAGAAGGTCAATCACGCGGCCAAGCGTAACGCCGCGCTGACCGGGATATGGGTAAGCCTGCTCGTCGGCATTCATTTTATGGGTGCGAAGATCGAGGAAGTGTTCCACCTCAAGATCGGCAATACGGTGAAGGCGGTGCTGCATGAGGCCGCCACCGTGGTCGCCACCGCCGCCGGTGTCGGCGAAGGCTGGCTGCTGGCGCAGGAATTCAAGGATAATAAATTGGATGACAAACGCAGCTCCCTCGAACGCGGCTGGGAGCGCATGGTGCAGGCGAAAAAAGATGACGGCAAGGACGCCGCAGCGACAATCGCACCCTAGCTGCATTTTTGGGCTAGCTAGCATACATCACCGCACCCGCAGGCCCCTCATCCCCCGCCTTCTCCCTTTGGGAGAAGGAGCTTTTATTCCCTCTCCCATAGGGAGAGGGTCAGGGTGAGGGGCCAGATCTATCGGTGTAAGCACTTAACCTAATCTGCCTTCTCCGCCAGCCACTTCGTGAGCATCCCTGCTCCCGTTTCTCCTATATGCAATCCATGTTTGGTGCGACGCCAGAGGATGTCCTCGGCGGTTTCGGCCCATTCATGCGCGATGAGATACCGCACTTCCGCCTCATACAGATCGCCGCCGAAATGCGTGCCGAGATCGGCGATGGTCTGGCGGCCTTTCAATAGCTCCTTGAGGCATGTGCCGTAGGTGCGGGCGTAATGCAGCGCCAGCCCCTGCCCCAGCCAGGGATAACTCGCTTCCACCGCCATCAGGAAATTGGCGAAATCGGCTTGGGGTATCTCACCGCCGGGCAACATGGCATCCTCCGTCCAGCCGCGCTTCAGGCGGCCCAGCGCCGGGGCGATCTTGTCGACGGCTTCCTCCGCCAGCACGCGGTAGGTGGTGAGCTTTCCGCCATAGACATGCAGTACCGGCGCAAGGCCCGATTCCGCATGCCACTCCAGCGCATAATCGCGCGTGACGGCGGAGACATTCGCGGACGCATCGTCCAGCAACGGGCGCACGCCCGCGTAGCTCCACACCACATCGGCAGGCGCTACCGGTTTTGCAAAATAACGGTTCACCGCGTCGCAGAGATACGCAATTTCCGCATCCGAGATTTTCGCATCGGCGGGATCGCCTGTATACTCGATGTCGGTCGTGCCGATGAGCGTGAAGTCCTGCTCGAACGGAATGGCGAACACGATGCGGCCATCCGGTTGCTGGAAGATGTAGGCATTGTCGTGCGCGAATAATTTTTTGACCACGATGTGGCTGCCCTTGGCAAGCCGCAGCGTATGCGTGGTGGGAGCTTTTATCCTGTCGAGCAGCGATGCCGCCCACGGCCCCGCCGCGTTCACCAGCGCGCGCGCCGCGACCTGCCGTATGGCTCCGGTGCGCGCATCACGTAATTGCACGTTCCACAGCGGTCCCTCGCGCACGGCGGAGATGCATTCGGTGCGCGCGCATATCGTCGCGCCGCGCCGGGCGGCGTCCATCGCATTCAACACCACCAGCCGCGCATCCTGTACCCAGCAATCGGAATAGACGAAGCCTTTTTTATATTCGCCCTTCAACGGCGCACCGGACAACCGCACCGCTTTCGACGGCGGCAGCAGTCTTAATCCGCCGAGGTTATCGTAGAGGTACAGACCGAGCCGTATCATCCATGCCGGGCGCAGCGCGGGCGTATGCGGCAATATGAACTGGAGGGGCCGGATGATATGTGCGGCATTACGCAGCAGCACCTCGCGCTCGACGAGCGCCTTGCGTACCAGACCGAACTCGTAATATTCGAGATAGCGCAACCCGCCATGGATGAGCTTGGTGCTGGCGGATGATGTGCCCTGCGCCAGATCGCCCTTCTCGCATAATAATACGGAGAGTCCCCGCCCTGCCGCATCGCGCGCGATGCCCGCGCCGTTGATACCGCCACCTATAATGAGGAGATCGATGGGGGATGATGCAGAATTATCGATGGCCATATATTTATTCATTAGTGGAAAGCGCCGCACGACACAACTGCGGAGCCACAATGCGCTTCGTATATTTTCATGTGCGGAACAATCCGCAGAACTCCTAGCGTTGCGCGGATGAAGGTTAAAATTTTAACTAAAGTTAACGCCAATTAACGCTTATTTTGCTTTTAATTACAAAGGCTTGTTTACTCTTATTTAACCTATCGGTGCTAGGGTGAAAAAATCTTAGTCCACTCAGCGATAGGAACATCGCCATGCGTACACCCATCCTTCTGGCCGTCGCCGTTATCATCGCCGCCGCCACCGCCTTCGCCGTGAAAGGGCGCATCAGCGAGAACGCCGCGCCGCAGGCGAATCAACCCGCCATCGTATCCTCGCGGGTGCTGGTCGCAAAAACCGATATTTCCGCAGGAAGCTTCATCCGCGCGGAGGCAGACCTCGAATGGGTCGCCTTCCCGGCGGAGAATATTCCGGCAACCTATATTAAGGAAGACCAGCAGGCCGCCAGCGTATTCGAGGGGGCCGTAGCGCGCAGCAATATCTCTGCCGGAGAACCCATCACCAGCGCACGCGTGGTGAAACCCGACGAAGGCGGCTTCATGTCGGCCGTGCTGACCCCGGGCAAGCGTGCCGTGTCGATCGCGGTGAATGCCACCACCGGCAATGCCGGTTTTATTTTCCCCGGCGACCAGGTGGATCTCATCCTCACCCATCAGGTGAAGGAGGACGCAGAGAACGGCGCGGAAGTCGCAGCCAGTGAAACTTTCATCGAGAACGCCCGTGTGCTGGCAGTAGACCAGCGATTCAATAGCAAAGAAAACGAAGTGGTGCTGGCACGCACTGTTACGCTGGAAGTCACGCCCAAACAGGCCGAGATGATCAACATCGCCTCCGACCTCGGACGTATCTCGCTGAGCCTGCGGAGCCTCGCCACCGATAAGCAGAAACAGGACGGCGATATGGAATCCACCGATACCGCGTCGGAAGAAAAACCCGCCACCGATCCCCGCACCTCGCCCGCTACCTATACCAGCGATCGCGAAGTGAGCCGCCTGCTGCGCGTCATGCACCGCGACGGCGACACCGTAAAGGTCAGCGTATCGCGCGGCGCGGAATCCGAAGACATGGAA
>JADZBT010000047.1 GCA_020851915.1 Alphaproteobacteria bacterium
AACGCCATACCGCGACGGATATAGCCGTAGCCCGTTTCGGGCGCATCGGGGGTGACGCCGAATGTGACGATGCGCCCGCTCTTTGCCGCAGGAGCCGCAGCCATGACTGCCTGAAAAAATGCATCCCCGTGCGCGATATAGTGGTCGGATGGCATGAGCAGCATCAGCGCCTCAGCCTGTTTCTGTTCAACGAGAAGAAATGCCGCCAGCGCCGCCGCAGGCGCGGTGTTTTTTCCTTCGGGCTCCAGAATGACCGTGGAAGACGGGGCGGCGATCGCCTCCAGTTGGTCCTGCACGATAAAGCGGTGGGCCTCTCCTGCAACGATCAATGGCGGGGCGAATCGCTCCGGGGCGGAGGCCCGCCGCACCGCCTCCTGAAACGGAGTGTACTCCCCCATGAGTTGCGCGAACTGCTTGGGCTGTTCTGCACGCGATAGCGGCCATAGACGGTATCCACTACCGCCCGCCAACACAACCGGCACGATTGCGCGCTCAGACCCGACCACCCCATCCCCCCGCCAGTAATATCCTGTTTTTATATTATTTATGGATTTGTCGGATATTATGAGCTATGAATTTTCTGCTTCGTGTTGGGGGGACTATACATAAAAATGCACGAATAGCTAGAAACTTTGCACAGGGTTATGAACACGCGATCTTGCTCAATCAGGGGGGTGATCCGGGCGGTTTTGCTGTCTGCGGTATTGGGCTTATGCAACCTCGGCGCGATGGCCGCTGCCCCTGACAATACCGCGCCTTCCGGCATTCCGCTGGACCGCAGCGGAGGGAAACTTTCCACGCTCTATCTGAAACCGCGTCTGGAGGTATCCACGCGCTATGATGACAACATTTTCCTCACCGAAACAGGTACGAAAAGCGACCGGATAGATACGGCGTCCCCCTCGCTCGCGCTGGTATCGGATTGGGAGCGCCATCGCGTCTACGCATCCGCGAAGCTGGAGGCAGTACGCTACGCCGATGCCAGCAGCGAGAATCACGATGACTGGAATGCCGGAATAGGCGGCAACATCGCCATCCGCGACGATATGTCGCTGACGCTGCATGCGGGAACACGACAGGAACGCGAAGCGCGCACCGCGCCGGAAAGCGGCGGGGCAGGCGTGCCGATGGCGCGCATTGATCGCGCGGATACGGATGTGGAGTTCATCCATACGTCCGGTATCATGGAGTGGCGTGCGGCGCTGGAATCGCGGCACTGGCGATTCGATCGCAACGCCGTGCAGGACAATACCGAGCGTAACCGTAGCGAGATACGTGCCACCGCCCGCGCCACGATGGGGCTTGGGGAAGAATGGGGCGTCTATATCGCACCCGCCTATGAGATACAGGACTACGCGCATGCCACCGATGCAGGCGGCGTGAACCGCGATGCGGACATCGCCGAGATACTGGCGGGTATAGCGTATCGCGTCACCGACCTCACCCGGCTTGAAGCAGGGGTGGGAATCGCCGCCATCGACCCCGCCGACCCTGCTCTGAAATCCGGGCACACTACGGCGGCGGACATGCAGCTGCATTGGACACCGCTCGATATTCTGGAGGTGGATACCACCCTGCACCGCCGCATCGATACCACGACGCTGGCCGGAGTGTCCGACATCGTCGTGACCGAGGGGCGCGCCGAGGCACGCTATGCCTATACCGAGTATCTGTCGCTGCATGCGGGATTCGGCCTCCGCCACCGTGACTTCGCCGGCAGCACGCGGAAAGATGACGATACAGTGCTCGACGCGGGCATGGAGTATGCGCTCACCGACGCCGTGGCGCTCACCGCTGGAGGCAAACATACCCGGCGCGATTCCAACGCCGCGCTCAGATCATTCGACAACACCCTGTTCATGGCAGGGGTCTCCATAGGAGTATGACGATGCCCACACGCGTTTTTTTATGGATGCTATTCCTGACCTTGGCCACCGCCGCCATACCCGCGCATGCCGACAGCGCACCCTATCTGCTGCAAAGCGGCGACCGCATCCGCATGACGGTGTTCGGGCAGGACGAAATGAACGGAGAGCTTGAGGTCGCGCCGGACGGCACGGTGGCTGTGCCGCTATTGGGAACACGCCCCGCCGCCGGAAAATCCCTTGCCGCGCTGGAGCGCGAGATCACTGTGGCGCTCAATGAGGATTATCTGGTGGAGCCGCGCGTGGCGCTCCAGATGACGAGCCTGCCGCCCATATTCGTGCTGGGGCAGGTGCGTTCTCCGGGGAGTTATGCCTACCGCGCCGGGCTCGATGCGCGCAAGGCGGTGGCGCTGGCGGGCGGATTCACCTCACGCGCGCAGACCACGCAGGTGACGGTGCGCCGCACGCAGAACGGCGAGGCGGTCACGCGGGAGATCACGCCGGATGATGAGGTGCTTCCCGGCGATACGCTCGAGGTGGAGAGGCGCTGGTTCTGAATACATAAAGGATAACGGGGGGATAATATGCAGGGGACAACATTCGAGAGCCACGCCGCGCGGGATCAGGCGGAGATCAGCCTCAACCGCGTATTCGGCACGGTGCGGCGGCATAAGAAACTTATCGCTGCTATCGTATGCGCTATCACACTGCTTGCGGCGGCGGCAGCGGCATTCCTCCCGCCCTCCTACCGCGCCGATACGGTGCTGGTGCTGGGTGACGCGCAACCGATCGCCATGGCCATCGGCGAGGCGGTGAAAGACCTGCCGCTCGATCGCTATACCGGCCGCACGCAAGCCGCCATCCTGACCTCGCGCGATCTCGCCGAGGAGGTCGCAAACACGCTCGGCCTTGACCGCCATCCGCTGTTCACAGAGCTGCCCACGCACGCGGCACGGGTAGAGGCATTCCTCGACGGGCTTTCGGTGACGACGTCCGACCAGTCCTACGTCATCACCCTGTCCTACCGCTCCACCGATCCGGAATTCGCTGCCGCCGCCGCCGATGCGGTCGCCGACGCGTACATCGCCGGGCAGAGGCGTTTCAAGACCGAGGCGATCCGCGACGCGCAAGCATGGCTCAGCACGCGCGCGGACGAAGCGCAGCAGCGGGCGACGGAAGCCGATGCCCGCTATCGCCGCGCGGAACTGACCGTGCAACTGGCGCAGATCGACGCCGCATCGCTGCCGCCGGAGCTGGCATCGCCACAGTTACAGGACCTACAGCGTCAGGAAGCGGAATTGAACGCCTCTATCGGCGCACTGCAAACCACCTACCGCGAAGGACATCAGAAAATGAAGCTGGCGCGGGCGGAGCTGCGGGCCCTGCACGGCAAGATCGAGGAAGAGATCGCCACCATCACCGCCGGACTGCGCGAGGAGCTGGAGAGGCTGGGCGGCAGCGATCTCACCAAAATCGCCGGAACGTCCCTTGCCTCACTGGAAAGCGAAGCCGCCACCCGCCGCGAACTCTACCAGACGCTGCTTACGCGCCTACAGGAACTGCGCGTACAGGAAACCAAGGCGCAAACCTCGGATGCGCGGATCATCTCCCGCGCCGGGGTGCAACCGGATACGCGCGCATCGCAGAAATTCCTGCTGGTCGGCGTAGCGGCGCTGTTCTCGTTCATCATCGCCGTGGGAGTGATGCTATTGATGGAGTTCTCGCTGCCCGGATTCCATACCGGGTCGCAGATCGAGGCACTGCTCGGAGTCCCCGTATTGACCATGCTGCCGGAGGTGCACACGGAAAAAAAGAACGCGGGTAATCCCCTGCGCTTCCTCAAGGATGCCTTCTACGGCGAGGCCATCCGCACGCTGCGGGTCAAGCTCGATGCGCGCCGCGCGCAGGGCAAGAATCCGCAGGTGCTGCTCGTGACCTCCTCTGTGCCCGAAGAAGGAAAATCCTCCGCTTCGCTGGCGCTGGCGCTCACCTGCCAGTCGGCGGGGAGGTCGTGCCTGCTGGTGGATTGCGACCTGCGCCAGCCGCAGCTGGCCGGGACCTTCAAGGCCGAGAATGCGAAAGGCCTGGGCGGTTACCTCTCCGGGCGCGACGCGCTGGAGGATGTGTTCCATCAGGAGAAATCCACCGGGCTGCATTTCGTCCCGGCAGGCACGGTTCCATCACATCCGCTCGACCTGCTGGAAAGTGCCCGCATGCGGGCATTCATCGATGCGGCGCGAAAACGCTTCGAGCTGGTGATACTGGATTGCCCGCCGCTGATGAGCGTGGTGGATGCCGCCGTGCTCTCCGAACATGCCGACCTCGCACTCTATGTGGTGCGCTGGGAGAAGACCGAGCGCGCAGTGGTGCAGAAGGGCATCGAGATGCTGGCGCAGCATGGCGCAGGCAACCGGGTCGTCACCCTGCTCAGCCGGGTGGATGTGGAGAAGCATGCGCTCTATCGCCATGCCGATGCAAGCTATACCTACTTCCGCCGCTACCGGCAGAGCGACGCGGCGTAAATACAGAAATGCACATCCCGGCGCAGGCCGGGATCGTATCTCTCCAATGGCACATGCGGATGTATGAGAACCCGGCCTGCGCCGGGATGGCAATATGGAAAAGCTCTAATGTGCATTCACGGCGGCAATCACCACGCCGACCGTTCTCATCAGGATCTTCGCATCCAGTACGGGCGACCAGTGGTCGATATAGTGATTGTCGTGGTCAGCGCGCGCCTGCATGACGTCCGGCGTTTCGGTCGGGCCGCGTAAGGAATGCACCTGCGCCCAGCCGGTGATGCCGGGCTTCATCCGCAGGCGGTGGGTGTAGCCGCGCACTTTGTCGCGGTAGAATGCGTCGTGCGCGAGCGCATGCGGGCGCGGCCCGATCAACGACATATCGCCACGCAGTACATTGAGCAACTGCGGCAACTCATCGAGGCTGGTACGGCGCATCATGCGCCCGAGGCGCGTGATACGCGGATCACCCGGCAAAGCCTGCGGGGCGCTCGCATCGTGTGCGGCCTCGCGGCACATGGTGCGAAACTTCACCAGACGGAAGGGCCGCCCTCCACGCCCGCCGCGCGCCTGTACGAACAGCGCCGGCCCGGGGCTTTCCATGCGGATGAGCAGCGCGAGCAGCAGCATCAGGGGCAACAAAATTACCAGCAACACCGCCGATATAAGCACATCAAATCCCCGCTTGGCGGCATAGGCCATGCCGCTACAGGGAAGCGCCGATTCATTGGCAGGCACAGGCAAGCGGCGCGGATACCGCAGATGCTCATATCCCGTGCCATATGCTGCGGCGCGACGCGCTGCCGTCCTTTTCAGAAGCTGCTGTAACATGATTCCCCTGCCCCGGCATGTGCGCCGGTGTTGTTTTCCCGATGGCACGCTATCCGTGGCCCTCATTCCTGTCAACGCGCAATATTGCCGCTTTGCGCCTCTCCCGTTTTGCGCTACATCAGGTGGTATGCACCGCGTGAAACTACTTGCCGTCCTGTTCCTGACCATCCTTGTGGAAGGCTATGTCGTGCTCTCCACCGAGCTGATCGCCATCCGCCAGTCCATGCCGTTCGTGGGCAGCGGAACGGAAACGGTGTCGGTCATCATCGCCGCGATATTGCTGCCGCTGGCCTTCGGCTACGAACATGGCGGGCGAGCCTATGGAAAGGCGCGCGGCCGGGGAAATTTTCTCTCCCTGCGGAAGCGGCTGGTGCGGAACATCTCGATCGCCATGCTCATACTCGCGCCGGGGCTTTCGTACCTGTGGATCGAGTGGTTCTACGAAACGGCGCTGCCGGAAATGAGCATCACCAACCGCGTGGCGCAGATCGCGCTCTATTCGGCGCTGGTGCTGGTGTATCCCACCTTCCTGCTGGGGCAGACCGTGCCGCTCATCACCAATTATTTCAAAAAACACCGCCTATCCGAGGCGACGGGAAAAATCCTGTTCTTCTCCACCACCGGTTCCTTTCTGGGGGCTATCACTTCGACCCTGCTGCTGATGGCCACCATCGGCGTCGGGCAGACGGTCATTGTCAATATGGCACTGCTGGCGCTGATCGCCTTCCTGCTCCAGCCGCGCCGTCGCGCCACCCTTTCCCTCACCGCGCCGATACTGGCGCTGCTGGTGACCACGGGGTTCAACAATCCTTTCATGCTCGGGGCCAGCGGCATCATCGCCGACAATACCTATAACACCATCCGTATCCGCAATATTCCGCAGGAAGACGCGCGCATTCTGGAGGTCAACCGCACGGGCGCCGCCAAATACGCCGAGAACGAAGAATTCATGTTCCCCTACCAGTATTTCGTGGAACATAATCTCATCGAGCCGCTGGGCAGCGACGAGGAGAAGAAGGATGTGCTGGTGCTGGGCGCGGGCGGATTCATCGCCGGATTCAACGACGATTACAATAATTATGTGTTCGTGGACATCGACCGCGACCTCAAGCCTATCTCAGAAGAAAAATTGCAGCGCAAGCCGCTGGGCGACAACAAGCAGTTCGAGCCGGAGGAAGCGCGCGGGTTCCTCGTCGGGGATAAGCGGCGCTATGATCTCATCATCCTTGACGTCTACTCGAATATCCACAGCGTGCCGCAGCATCTGATGACGCGAGAGTTTCTTGCCGATCTCAAATCACGGCTGAAATCCAACGGCGTGCTGGCGGCGAACATCGTCACCACCGCCAATTTCACGGAGCCGTTCAGCATCAAATTCGATAACACCTTCCGCGCGGTGTTCGGGCATTATACGCGGCAGGTAGTTCAGGATTACAACCCGTGGCGGGCCGATGCAGGGGATTACCAGAACGTGTTTTATATTTATTACGACCGGGATTACAACGCCGACATCTACACCGATGACCGCAACACGCTGTTCATGGATCGGGCGTTCTGACCGCAACAGCAGACCCCTCACCCTAGCCCTCTCCCTATGGGAGAGGGGATAAGCTCCTTCTCCCGTAGGGAGAAGGCGGGGGATGAGGGGCCTGCGCTATCCGTGATGTTATTCCATCAATCCCGCGATGAGCACGCCGAGCGAGAGGTAGATCACGCCCTGAATGATGCCGATGGCGATGTTCTTCTGGCGCACGACCTCGTCATTGACGTCGATACCGGCAAGGATGATGCGCTGCGCGAGCCATGAGAGCACACCGACGCCCAGCATCATCAGGATGGAAACCCCGGCCCACGCCATGAACAGCACATAAATATCGTTGATCTCATAGACCATGATGTTCGACGCGGCGGCGATGGCGAAGGCCGCGCCCAGACGATAGCCGGAGAATTGCAGCGCCAGTGCGATATTACCCTCGCGGAAGGCGTCCTGTATGGACTTCCCGCCGTTCTGGCGCGAGAACATCTTGACGCGCAGGACGGTCGTGACACTGAGTAGCACCTGCGAGAGAATGAAGCCGATGAGCACCGCCTGCACGGCTTCCATCGTGTTGACCGTGATCCACATCATAATAGCGCGAATGACCACGGCGGTGGCGATGACGTGCGAGGCGTCGATGATGCCAGCGGTGACATTGCCCTTCAGTATCTCGTCGCGAATGGAGATGTTGGGCAGGTAGATCTTGTCGAATACGATACGCGTGATAGCCATCAGCACGATGCCGATGATGCCATAAAGCCCTACCGCCATGACGGAATCCATCATGTTATAAGCGGGTTCGCTGAATATCGCGCCCAGCAGGATGATGGTGACCGCGAACACCATGCCCGAAAGCGAGATGCCGAAGGCAGGGTTGTCCTTGCGGGTCAGTTCGTCGGTGGCGTTGGTATGCGCCAGCGTACCGGAGAACAGCCGGATGGACGTGAACACACCGATGATGATCGCGAGATTGAGCAGCAGGATCTCATTATAATTCGGATCCCAATATATCAGCTCGAACTGGTCCATAACCATTCTCCTCTTAAATGTGAGCGGATTATGGGCCAGACGCCGGAGCGGTACAATAATTATTTAGAAAAGAGGGATATAGGACGGGGTTATTTCTGGGGTTTGACTTCCGGCAGCATCATATTGAGATGGCTGGACGGCTTCATGCCGAGTGCCACCGGAGCGGCAGACTTCGCTTCGGGGGAACTCTGGTACTGCTTGATCATCAGCCGCAGATTGGCGGCGTTGTCGGATTCGGCTTCGGCGGTATCCTGCGTGATCACGCCCGCCGCGAACAGGTCGAGTAACGCCTGATCGAAGGTCTGCATGCCCTGCCCCCGGCTTTTGGCCATGGTGTCCTTGATGTCCTTGACGTTCCCTTCCTCGATCAACTGGGTGATGAGGCCCTCGTTCAGCATGATCTCCACCGCCAGCGCCCGCCCGCCGTCCTTGGCAGACACCAGCCGCTGCGAAATGACCCCTATCAGGTTCAGCGACAGGTTATGGAGGATCTGCTTCTGGCGATCCTCGGGGAACAGGTTGATGATGCGCTGGATGGTCTGGTTCGCGTTATTGGCATGCAGGGTGGCAACGCATAAATGACCGCTTTCCGCGAAATTGATGGCATGCTCCAGCACTTCGAGGTCGCGTATCTCGCCGATCAGCACCACGTCAGGGCGCTGGCGCAGCGCATTCTTGAGCGCCACCGCGTAGGACTCGGTATCAATGCCCACCTCACGCTGGGTGATGATGCATTTCCGGTGCTCATGCACGAATTCCACCGGATCCTCGACGGTAAGGATATGCCCGGAGCTCTGGGCATTGCGATGCCCCAGCATGGCGGCCAGCGACGTGGATTTTCCCGAACCCGTACCGCCTACCACCAACAGTAGACCGCGCTTCTCCATGATGAGGTCGGTGAATATTTTTGGCAGTTTCAGCTCCTCCGGCGTCGGGATGACCGTGTTGATACGGCGGAGCACCATGCCGCTGCTATGCCGCTGCACGAAGCAGTTGAGGCGGAACCGCCCCAGCCCCGGACGGCTGAGCGAGGTGTTGAATTCGTGGGTACGATTGAATTCCTCCATCTGCGAGTCGCTCAGCACCTCGCGGATCATGGTACGGATGATATCCTCGTCGAGCACATCGCCCACCGGTTCGATGCGGTCGCCGATTCGCAGAGAGGCGGGACTCCCCACCGTCACGTACACATCCGAAGCCTGCCGCGCTACCATCGCATCCAGCAGCGGAGTAAGATGTGATGATGCCATGGCTAGAACCCTCCCTGCGCGCCAAACGCGCTCGCGGCAGGTTTCGCGGCGGCACGCGTCTTGGTATCGTCGCCCTCCTGCTGCTCGGTGAGGCTTACCAGCACGTCGCGCGCTTCCTCCTGCGTGACCAGCCCCTGCTCTGTCAGGCGATAGACACATTCTTTCATGGTCTGCATACCCATCTTGGAACCGATCTGCATGAGGGAATAGATCTGCGCCACCTTGCCCTCGCGGATAAGGTTCCGCACGGCGGGAGTGCCCAGCAATATCTCATGCGCGGCAACGCGGCCACCGCCGATCTTCTTGAGTAGCGTCTGGGAGATGACGGCCTCCAGCGATTCCGACAGCATGGCGCGGATCATCTCCTGACTCTCGCCGGGAAATACGTCGATGATACGGTCGATGGTCTTGGGTGCGGAGCTGGTATGCAGCGTGCCCATCACCAAGTGACCGGTTTCCGCCGCCGTGATGGCGAGCTGGATGGTTTCGAGATCGCGCAACTCGCCCACCAGGATTACGTCCGGATCCTCTCGCAGCGCGCTCTTGAGCGCCCTCGCAAAGCTCTTGGTACTGGTTCCCACTTCGCGGTGGTTGATGATGCACTTCTTCGATTTATGCACAAACTCCACCGGATCCTCGATGGTGAGGATATGGCCGTTCATGGTGTTGTTGATGTAATCCACCATCGCCGCCATGGTCGTGGATTTACCGCTACCGGTGGGGCCCGTCACCAGTACCAATCCTTTGTGCAGCGAGGAGATCTTCTTGAATATCTCCGGCGCGCGCAGATCCTCAAGCGAGAGTACCTTGGTAGGAATATTACGCATCACGGCGGCAGGGCCTTCGAGCGCGGTGAACGCATTGACGCGGAAACGCATATGCTCGCCGAACGAGATCGCGAAGTCGATCTCCAGCTCGCGCTCATATTCAGCACGCTGGCTCTCGGTCATCACGGAATACAGCAGCTGCTTCACCTGATCGGCATTTAGTGCGGCATATTGCAGCGGTAGCACGTCGCCATGCACGCGCAGCATCGGCGCGCGGCCGGTGGTCATATGCAGGTCGGAGGCGTTATTCTTGATGGTGGCAGTCAGTAGTTCGGTAATGTCCACGGTGTCTATCCTCTACATGAGCGTGATGCGCCGCCTGCACCTTTCGATCCGGGACGACGCCTGTCAGCCCCATTTAGAGCGTAAAAAGGTTAATCTTTTCTGAATGCTCTCCGTCGAGCCCGAAACCCTGCCACCCTGCTGGGCTTCCTGTAAAAGCTGCTCATACAGGCTGATAGCGCGTTTATGATAGCCCATCTTGTCCATCAGAATAGCAAGATTATACCGATAGGTGAGGTCATCGGGTGACAGTTTGATGGCTTCCGTGAGGTAACGGGCCGCTTTCAGGTCGTTGCCGAGCTTGCTGTAGATATAGGCGATCTGCGCCTGTATCGGGCTGAAATCCGGGTTGCGCTGGGCGAGCGTCTTGAGCTCGATGAGCGCTTCTTCCGGCGATTCCTGACTGACCAGCACGAGGAAATTATTGAGCGCCTCCTCGTCACGCGGGTAGAGCGTCAGTAGCTTCTGGTAATAATCGCGCGCCTGCCCAAGCTGGTTATTGCGGTGATAGGTCGTGGCGATGCCGAACAGCGCGAAACGGTTCTTGTCGTCATCCGCCAGCACCTTCTTATAAAGCGCGATGGCACTCTCTTCCTGCCCCGCCATCAGCGCCTGATAGGCCTGATCCATATATTCCGCCGCAGAGAATTTTCCCGTGGGCTTCGATACCGTGATGCCCATCGGGTTCTCTTCCCCCTCGCCGCCCAGTGTGGGGAGTATCCCGGCATTGGCGTCGGCATGGTCGATATTTATGGGCTTTTTCTCCTGCTCCTCCGGCGTGCCGATGTCCGCCGGCAGCGACGCCAGTATCTCGCGGGTCTTGCTGCTCAGGGCAGAACGCCCGCTGGGCGGGATGTCCGTGCTTGCCGCATGCGCCGATGGCGGCGTCACCTCGATGCTGAAGCCCTTGCCGCTCGATGTGGCAACACTCTCTGCCGGAACCTGCGGCGTTGCCTCAGGTTTCTCTATTGCTGTGATCTCTGCCACGGGCTCGTCCACGGCCTTCTTTTCAGGCAGCGGAGGAATCGGGATAATTTTCTCTTCGGGCACAACGACCGATACAGGCTTCTCCGGAACCACTACTTCCGCAGCGATCTCTGCCTTACGCGACGGAGCTTCGATCAAATGATCCCTTATCAGCTGTTCGCGTAATTCAGGCGACAGGCGCGGGGCAGACGACGATGCGCTGCCGGCTGCGACGGCCTTGGCAGAATTATCCTGTGTGGCGTCCTTGGGTGCATCCGGAACGGGCTCCGTGTTCACCGCATTCTCTATCACCGGAAGCACCCGTACTTCCGCAGCGGGCAACTCATCCATACCCGATGTTTCCGGCGCTTTGATAGCCTCCGTGGTCGTGACGACCGGAGCGACGGGCGCGGCATCCTCTGTGCGCGCAACCGAACGGAAAAGTTCTTCCATGCTGCCACCCGGCTTGCTCGCGGCTTTGCTCCTGACCGGAGCTGGAGCAGGAACAGGAGCAGGAGCAGGAACGGGAGCCGTAGCCACCTTCTCTTTTTCAGGAGCGGGCGCAGGGGGCGCGGGGGGAATAATGATCTCTTCCGGCGCAGCCTTCGCCGCAACGACCGGGGCAGGCGGCACGGACAAGTCCTTGCCTTCCGGCTTCGGCGGGATGATATCGGCCTTTTTCGTTTCCACCGGCGTTTTCTGGCTGGTCGCCGCCGTGTTCTTCAGTTCTTCCTCCGAAAGCGCCTTCGGGCGTTCGAGTATCTGGGTATCCGATGCAACTACCGCCGCAGGCTTCTTGGCCTCTTCCGGCTTGGCGGGCTCTTCCTTCTTTGCGACCGTGGGCGTAGCCACTTCCGTCACAGGAGCGGGAGCCTTTGGCTCCACTGCGACAGCAGGCTTCTCCGCAGCCTTCGCCTCTTTCTTTTCCTCAGGCTTTTTCTCAGACTTTTTCTCTGCCGGTTTTTCTTCCGCTACCTTCTTTTCGGGTGCAGCGACGGCAGGAGCCGGGGCAATCTTTGTGGCAGTCTTCGGCGCAGCGGGCGGTGGCGGCAACACCAACGGCGGCGGCGCGGCGACTGCGGCGGTTCCCGCAGGCACTTCCTTCACCGATCCCGGTTCCGCAAGGCGATCACGCGCGCTGTTATCAATAGAATTAAGCAAATCCTCAAGCTGTTCCGGAGTGATCGCGGTGTCTTCCGTAAAGTCCATTTCCTCCACGCCGGAATCATCCTTGGCAGGCGGGGCCTTTTTCGCCTTCTTTGCAGCAGTCACGGGCGGCGCTTCGCCTTTGGCGCGCTGCATTTCTTCCTTGGCCTCGCGCACGACCGCCTCATCCGGAACCGGATTGGGCGGCGCGACCGTGCCTATGGACACCCGGTCAGCGGGATTGACGGGTTCGGGTGGGGGAACGCTGTCCTCGGGCAATAATTCCTGCCCTTCGATAAAGGGATACGGCAGCACCTCTGTCGCGCTGCCCTGCGGCGCATCCTCAGCCAGCACGGGAACGGCAAGCAGCAGGCAGGTCAATGCGCTGGACGCAAGCCAGAGGCGTTTACGATGGTCTGGCGGTATCAATAAAGTGCCTTTCCGCATGGATGATGGGCCGTGGCATTACCCAGAAACACACCTCCATTGTCTATCAGGATGTAGGGGGAAGGGCAACTTTATTTCACCAGATATAGCGGTTCGGAGCACTTGTGCCGCCATGTTTTGCGGCATGTGTGGATGACCTGCCACGGGGGAGGTAGAAATTTATATCCGATGCGGGTAAAAGAATCGCCATGGATTATTATCGCCTCATCGGCCCACTGCTGCGGAAGACGCCTGCGGAGACTGCCCATACACTGGCACTGTGGGCGTTGGCGCATGGCATGATCCCGCCCGCGCGGAATATCCCCTACCCCACCCTGCATACGAAGCTATGGGGGTTGGAGTTCCCCAATCCGGTCGGAATGGCCGCCGGATTCGATAAGGACGCGCAGGCCGTGGATGCGCTGCTGGCGCAAGGATTCGGCTTCACGGAAGCAGGAACCGTCACTCCACGGCCGCAACCGGGCAATCCCACTCCTCGTCTGTTTCGTCTGGAAGAGGATGCCGCCATCATCAACCGTATGGGATTCAACAATCGTGGTCTTGAGGCGTTCGTTCGATCTCTGCGCGGACAGCAACGCAAAGGCATCGTCGGCATCAACCTCGGCAAGAACAAGGATTCCACCGATGCCATAGCCGACTACGTGAAGGGCCTCGCTCAGGTCTACGCACTGGCGGATTACATCACCATCAACATCTCCTCGCCCAATACTCCCGGCCTGCGCGACCTGCAAGGCAGGCAGGCGATGGAGTCGCTGTTTCGGGAATTGCTCGGCGCGCGCAAGACGCTCGCGATGGAATCGGGCCGCACTGTGCCGCTGCTGGTAAAGATCGCACCCGACATGGACGAGGCCGGATTCTCCGATGTCGCGGAAGTGGCCTCCGGCCTGCCCATCGATGGCATTATCGTCAGCAACACCACTCTGGCGCGCCCACCATCGCTCCGCAGCCACCACCGTGCAGAAGCGGGTGGATTATCGGGCAAACCGTTATTTGAGCACTCCACTGCCGCGCTGCGCGCCATGTATCGACTCACCGGCGGCAAGATCCCGCTCATCGGCGTAGGCGGCATCGCATCCGCAGAGGACGCTTACGCCAAAATCCGCGCCGGCGCATCGCTGGTACAGATCTATACGGCATTCGTTTATCAGGGATTCGGACTGATAGGCGGCATATGCTCCGGGCTTGCCGTGCGGCTGGAAACGGACGGCTTTGCATCGCTCAGGGATGCCGTAGGGGTGGATGCGCGCTAATTCCTGAATATGCCAGATATATAATTGCGTACCCGTGCCGTACATGATAGTTTCCGCACAGCCGCGAATAACAAGGGATGCCGGATTAGATGGAATGGCTTTTTGATTATGACCTGTGGGCGAGTTTTCTGTCGCTGACTGCGCTGGAGATCGTTCTGGGTATCGATAATCTGGTGTTCCTGGCGCTCGTTGCCGACCATCTTCCCGCCAAGAAAGCGCGCAAAGCACGCTTCGTCGGTATGATCATGGCGCTCGTCATGCGCCTCGCGTTACTGGCCAGCGCACTATGGATCATCGGCATGGTGGAGCCGTGGTTCACCATTGCGGACGTTGACTTCTCCGGTCGCGACCTGCTGATGCTGCTGGGCGGCTTGTTCCTGCTGTGGAAAGCGACCGCAAGCATCCGCGAGGAAGTCACGGGGGAGGAACGCAAAGAGTTGCGTGCGTCGAAAGGCGGATTCCTGAAGACCATTATTCAGATCGCATTCATCGACCTGATATTCTCGTTCGATTCCATCATCACCGCCGTAGGCCTGACCACCAACATGGGCGTCATCAGCGCAGCCATCATCGTGTCGATCGTTATGATGCTGCTGTCGTCGGAATTCATTGCCCGGTTCATCTCGCACAACCCCACCATCAAGATGCTGGCGCTGGCCTTTATTATGATGATCGGCGTATTCCTGATGGCAGAGGGCTTAGGCCTGCACGTTCCGAAAGGATACATCTACTTCGGCATGGCCTTCTCGATGGGCGTTGAAGCCCTCAATATGTGGGTGCGGAAGAAAAAGAAGGCCTGAGGCTTCCCAAGGAAGTCCTCCACACACCTAGCGAACATTATAGAAAAAGTGGCGCACCCGAAGAGATTCGAACTCCTAACCTTCTGATCCGTAGTCAGATGCTCTATCCAGTTGAGCTACGGGTGCGTACCGTGACGGGGCTGCCCATAGGGCAGCGGGAGGGGAAACTACCCAAGTCCGCTATGAATTACAAGCAGTTTATCACGGAGCGCACAAACAGGCATTACCGGACGTTGCCAAACGGGATAAAGCGCGGTAAGAAGGTCTGAGTACAGGGGAGCCGGCCAAATGGGGTTGAATATGCGATATTTCCTTTTTCTCGCGATACTTGGAGTGACCCTGGCTTCTCCCCTGACATCGGCCGCTGCCGCGTTGGACGGGCCTACGCCGCTGGCGATCATCCGCTTCAATCAGGAACGGGTCTATTACGATCAGGCGCTCTACCATGCCGTATCGCGTGCCGTGAAGGTGAAATCCCGCGTGGTCTTCGACGTAGTGGCGATCGTGCCGGTTGTGGGAGATCCCGCCACTGACCGCCGCATGCAGGAAGCGTCCATCCTGAAGGGCAATGAGGTCGTAGCATCACTGCGTAGGATGGGGATACCCGCCCAGCGCCTATCGCTTGCCTCGCACCGGAGCAACACCGCGCAAAGCACGGAAGTGCATGTGTTCGTACGCTAGGCGATTGCCTTGAGGAACGCCTCTTCCAGCGTTTCCTCGGACTCCTTATAGGCTTTCTTGAAATCCCCGGGCGTGCCCACGAATAGCAGCTTCCCACCGTGGATAACCCCTACCCGGTCGCATATCTCATCCATGTCAGCGAGGATATGCGAGGTAAAGAACAGGGTGTTGCCGCGCGCGCAGTATGCATTGAGTTGCTTCTTTAGGTGCACTCGCGCCTTCGGGTCGAGCCCACTCATCGGTTCATCGAGAATGAGTAATGGCCGCTCGGCGAGCAGGACGCTCAATAACCCCAGCTTCTGTGTCATGCCCTTGGAATAGGTCCCCACCTTGCGGGTGAGTACGTCTGGATCGAGGTCGATGTCACGGGCGGTCTGCCGGGCGCGCTCCATATCGAGCGCCACCCCGTAATACGACAGGGATAGTGACAGGAATTCCGTTGCCTTCAGCAGCCCCGATGGCTGGAAACGCTCCGGAAGGTAATAGAGATTCTCCCGCGCACGGCTTTCCTTATGGCTTCTCCCGAACAGTCGCACCTCGCCGGAATCCGCATTGAGCAGATCGAGCAGTATCTTGATGAGCGTGGTCTTGCCCGCACCGTTGAGCCCTATCAGCCCGAATATTTCCCCCGGCGCAATGGTCAGGGTGACGGCATCCAGCACCGTTTTATCCTGAAACCGTTTGCAGAGTTGTTCGATGACGATGGGCGAGTGGGTGGTTTCCATAGCAGGGTGTTTACTTCTGTTCGGGCGGAACAACGCCCATCCCCTTGCCTATCCCCGTATAGATGTCGGTCAGGCCGTCAGCGATGGCGCGCTCATCCACCGGCTGGCCTTTCTTGCCTACCAGCGCCCCGACGGCGGCGACCATATCCTTGTCCGGAAGCGCTGACTGGTCATCGGACTCGGGTGGCTCCGGCGCGCCAATGGGAATATTCCGTATATCCTGTACGCCAGAAGCGCCTGCTGGCGCGGGTACTGGCGCAGGGTCGTAATTTCCCGTCCGCCCTTCTACGATCTCCATCGCGCGCGAGATAAAGGTCTGGTTCGGGCGGAGCGTCACATACACGGTCTGGGTTTTCGGATCGACCGTGATGTCGCTGTCTGACGCCCCCTTATCGCCCATCAGCGCAACCTTCTCCTGCCAATGGGGAGAGATCGCATCAACATTCCCTACCGCCCAGGAGAATGTGACCTTCTCCCGCGAAATATCTTCTATCTTTATGTCCGCCGCCGCATCGTCGCTCTCCTGCTCATCGTGCGAGAACTTCCTTCCATTGATCCACACCGCCCAGTTGCCGCTGGACATATACATGATGGAGTCCAGATAAAACGATTTCGCGCTGGCCGCCATGCCTCCTCCCGCACCGCCGCCACTTTCGATCGCCCCCTGACCTCCCTGAATATTCTGTATCAGGGAATCGATGAATCCATCGCCCTGCCCCGCTCCCGCTCCGGCAGCCCCCACTCCAGAACCGGGCGTTGCCGCCATACCCGCTCCGATCTCCTGCTGCTTACGGCTCTCATAGGCCGCCAGCACCTTCTTCAGATTCTCGATATCGGTCCCGCTATACATGATGGACGGCTGGGTGTTGGCATCCTGCATAGCATCCGCGTCTGTGGCTGCATCGTCAGACGCTGGTTCAGCAACCTCAGCAACGGGATCGGTTACCCCCCCCACAAGCGGAGCAGCGTTCTTCAATATCTTTTTCACACCGGCGGTAATGTCCTGCTCTTTTTTTCCTACATCCCGCTTCATTTTCAGCAATGCATCACCCATCCGGTCAAGCATGGGAGCGGACTTCGCCGCCACAGGATCGGATGCCGGCGCAGGCGAGGGTTCAGGAATTGTTGGAGCAACAGGAGCAACCGCATCAGCGGAAACGACAGGTGCAACGGGGACAATGGGATCCGCAGGAACGACGGGAACGGCAGGCGCAACGGAATCAACCGGAGCGGCTGGGGATGCGGATTCCTGAGCCCAAGCGATACCGAGCGGAAGCGACGCGCACAACGCCACAAGCGCCCCCCCCATGGCAATCATACACCGGGTAATCCTCATGGAGCCCCTCCTTCCGGTGCGGGGGCAGGCGGCGCAACAATGGAAGGCTCGACTGGAGCTTCAACGGGGGTAGGCGGCGGAAGCATTCCGTCCGGCAACGGTATCGCATCCTGCGGCGATGGAGCCTGTCCCTCCGCAGCCGCAGCCGCAGCCGGAGTCGGAGCAGGTAAGCTGTCGCCATTGCCTGTATCATCAGACTCAGGGATCGCCTCCAGTTCCGCAGCGTCACCCGAATCGCTTTTGGGCTTACTCAGATCCCTCAGACCGAGCCAGCTGAATTGCAATTTCCCACTGACAAGCGGGGGGTAGATCCCCTGGCTTATAGAAAGCAGCGTATCGTTGGTTATCGGATAATCGCGGATAAGCTCCAGACCGTTCACCCGCACATATCCCGAAAGCTCCTTGGTAAGGCTATCCACAAAATTCAGCAGATACTCGTCGGTCATCCCTTTGAATTCCAGCTCCACTTCGCTGCCTTCGGTGGTGACGGTTTCACGCTGAAAACGCTTTTCATCGAGATCTTTCACCGGCGTCATCCTCAGCTTGAGGCCGCCCAGATGATAGCGGTCATTGAGCCGGTCGAGAGTGATCTTCGCATTGCGACGGCTCAGCATGCGCTCCGGATCGCCGTTCTGTTTACTCAATGTCTCGAACAGATCGACCGACGCCTTGGCCTTTATGTATTGCTCCTCCAGGGTCTTGACATCGTTGTTGATGCGCGTGACCGTTTTCTTCACATTGTCACGTTCGGCCTGCATGCTGGAGCTGAACCCGTCGATCACGAGGTACACCGCGCCCAGCGCAAGGGCTACGCCGCCGTATGCGGCACAGCGCAGGGTAGTCCTCTTTTTGAGTTCCTCAAGCCTCATGCCTAGCCCTTGACCTTCTTCTTGTTCTTACCTTTTTTCTTCTTATCTTTTCCGTTTTCCTCATCCGCTTCGGCGGCCTTGGGGCCGACGATCGTCACGACAATGGTCACCTCGCCCAGCGCAATCCTCTGCGGCAACGTCTGCGCCTCATCAAAGTTCACTTCGAGATCCTCATTCTCCCCGATCGTTCCGGGAAGCTTGGAGTGGGTCACCTCATAATCCGGAAAGCGTTTTTTCAATCGCTCGAAGAACGCCGTGGCGTTCTTATGGAACTCCTCCAGCGACCACTCCTTGGTAAATTCAACCTCAAAATTCGCAGTGAGCTGCGGGACGGCGTCTTCCTTGATCTTGATAAAATCACCTACTTTCCAGTCCATGGACTTGACGCGCACGTCGTCATTCATCGCCTGCCGGAACGCATTGACCGTATCAAGCGGGGTATTCTCTCCCTGTGAAAGCATCTCGTACAGATCCACCGCATCGGTGACACGATCAATGTCCTCGGGAAGCGAATCTGCTTTCTTCCGCGCTTCCGCCATCAGGATGTCTGCGCGCTTTTTCTGGGACGTGAACGTATCTATCTCGGAACTGAAATTATAGATGCCGAACAGCATCACGGCATAGGTGATCAGCATGATCGGGGTCAGCACGGTAACCGCCATGCGGCTCCAGCTCTCCAAATCATGAAGCTGATTGAGTTTCTGGGTATAGGGGGTCTGCAATACCAGACG
>JADZBT010000048.1 GCA_020851915.1 Alphaproteobacteria bacterium
CTTATGGAGCCCCCTCACCCTGCCCTCTCCCCCACTGGGGGAGAGGGTAAGAACAGCGCTCCCTCGCCCCCGGAACGGGGGAGAGGGTTGCGGAGGCTTGGCGAATATCGTGAGCTTAGTCGTAGCTGGGTGAGGGGGATGCCTCACTGGCGCGCCGTCTATTTATTCATTGCCTTAACCCGCCCTGCCTCTTATTCTCCGGCCATTCTGGAGGGGCAATGACCACACACACGACCGATATTGTCATCATAGGCGCGGGGCCGGTGGGCCTGTTCGCGGCGTTCGAGGCGGGCATGCTCAAGATGCGCTGCCACATCGTCGACGCGCTCGATTTCGCGGGTGGGCAGTGCGTGGCGCTCTACCCGGAGAAACCCATTTACGACATCCCCGGCTATCCGCAGATCGAGGCGCAGGAACTCATCACGCAGTTGAAGGCGCAGGCCGCGCCCTTCGCGCCCACCTATCATCTCGGCCAGCGCGTGGAACGCGTCACGCCGGACGGCGCGCGCTGGAAGGTGCGTACCTCCGCAGGCATCGAGATTAATTGCGGCGCGATCATCATCGCCGCCGGATGCGGCGCCTTCGGCCCCAACCGCCCGCCGCTGGAACATCTCGCCGAATATGAAGCGAGCAAGGCCGTGCAATATATGGTCGGCAAGCGCGAGGAATTCCGGGGCAAGCGCATCGTCATCGCGGGCGGTGGCGATTCCGCCGTGGACTGGGCGGTATCGCTGGCCGAGATCGCCCGGCATATCATGGTGGTGCATCGCCGCCCCAAATTCCGCGCCGCGCCCGATATGGTGTCGAAGATGGAAGCACTCGCCGCCGCAGGAAAGATCGAGATGGTCATCCCCTATCAGCTCCACGCGCTCGAAGGCAAAAATGGCGTGCTGGAAAACGTGGTCGTACAGTCGCTCGAAGGCGAGAGCAAGCATCTCAAGGCCGATGTATTACTGCCCTTCTTCGGCCTCGCCATGGAACTAGGCCCCATCGCCGACTGGGGACTGGATCTCGACAAGAGTCATATCGCGGTGGATGCCGCCACCTGCGCCACCAGCGCGCCGGGCATCTACGCCGTAGGCGACATCGCCACCTATCCCGGCAAGCTGAAGCTCATCCTCTGCGGTTTTTCCGAGGCAGCGATGGCGATACACGCTGCGAGAGCGCATCTGCATCCCGGCGAAGTGCTGCATTTCGAGTATTCCACCACGCAGGGCGTGCCGGCGTAAAATCAGGCATTAGAGAGTCCCCCTCACCCTACCCTCTCCCCCAGTGGGGGAGAGGGTAAGAACAGCACCCCCTCGCCCCCGGAACGGGGGAGAGGGTTGCGGAGTCTTAGCGACCATCGTGAGCTTAGCCGTAGCTGGGTGAGGGGGAGATCTCAGGCCCGCCGCCAGGTCGTGCCGTCGCGGGTGTCTTCAAGCACGATGCCCATCGCCAGCAACTCGTTGCGAATGCGGTCGGCCTCGGCGAAGTTTTTGGATTTTTTCGCGGCGTTGCGGGCTTCGATGAGAGAGTTGATTTGTTCCTGCGGTGAGGAAATGCTGTAATGCCCCCCCTCAGTACTTAAAATGCCTTTCTGAAACCACACCTCCGGGTCTTTTTGCAGAATGCCGAGCAATCCGCTGATGGCTTTGAGCTGTGCGCCGAGTATGCGCTTCTCTTCTAGGTTCTCCGTCTTGTAGATACTACGTGCAAGCAGGTGCATCTGTTCGATGACGGGCGCGAGGTTCATGTCGTTGCAGAGCGCGGAGAGTACATTCTCCGGCAGATTATCACCCGCACCTTCATAACCGGACATCCCCAACGCACGGTAAAACCCATTGAGCGATTTCTCCGCATCCGCCACCGCTTTGTCGTTCCAGTCGAGCGGCTGGCGGTAGTGGGTGGAGAGCAGCACGAAGCGGAAGGTTTCGCCGTCGATGCCCTTTTCCAGCAACTCCCTTACCGTAAAAAAATTTCCCAGCGATTTGGACATTTTTTCGCCGCCGACGGTGAGGAAGCCGTTATGTACCCAGAAGCGCGCGAAGTCGGAATGTTTGTTGGCGCAGCAGCTTTGCGCGACCTCGTTCTCGTGATGCGGGAAGATGAGGTCGCGGCCGCCGCCGTGGATGTCGAAACTCTCGCCCAGATATTTGGTGCTCATCGCCGAGCATTCGATGTGCCAGCCGGGGCGGCCATATCCCCATGGGCTTTGCCAGCCGGGCTCGTCGCCGCTGGAGGGCTTCCACAGCACGAAATCCGACGGGTCTTTTTTATAAGGAGCTACTTCCACACGCGCGCCGGCGATCATCTCGTCGAGGGTGCGGCCGGAGAGCTTGCCGTAGTTCGCATCCGAGCTCACGCTGAAGAGTACATGGCCTTCGGCGGCGTAGGCGTGGCCGCCCGCGATGAGTCTTTCTATCATCGCGATCATCTCGGGAATATGCGCTGTCGCGCGCGGCTCGATGTCGGGCGGGAGCGCGTTCAGTGCCGCCATGTCCTCGTGGAAAAACTTCGTGGTTTCTTCCGTCAATTCTTTGATGGAGATGCCGCGCTGCTTCGCCGCCGCGTTGATCTTGTCATCGACGTCGGTGATGTTGCGGACGTAGGTGACATCGTGTTTTGGGTAGAGATGTTTCAGCAGCCGGTAGAGCACGTCATACACCACGACCGGCCGCGCATTGCCGATATGCGCGCGGTCATAGACGGTGGGCCCGCAGACATACATGCCGATCTTCTTCGTATCCTTCGGCTCGAAGGATTCCTTCTGCCGTGTGCGGGTGTTGTAGAGGGTGAGTGCCATAGTAGCCTTGTCGTTCCAATCACTAAACCGTGTCATGCTGAACTTGTTTCAGCATCCACCCATCGGCACAGCGCCGGACGGAGCCATGGATCCTGAAACAAGTTCAGGATGACAATTATTTTTTATGCCGCCTCTCCGCGCAGGCGCTTCTCGGCTTTCTCGCGGCCTATCAGTGGTAGCATCATTTTCAGTTCCGGGCCGCTGTCGCGGGCGGTGAGGGCGCGGCGGATGGGCATGAAGAGATCCTTGCCCTTCTTGCCGGTCTTCTGTTTCAGTGCGTCGATCCATGCGTCCCATGTCCGCTCGTCCCATTCGCCGCCGGGCAGCAATGACGCCGCCTCCGCCGCGAACCCCGCATCGGTGATGACGGGAGACAAGGGCCGCTTGCATATCTCCCACCACTCCGCCGCGTCACGGAGCTGCGTAATATTGGAACGCACCGACCACCAGAAGGGCGCGTCGACGCCCGCGAGTCCCAGCGCCTCCAGCCGTGCGCGCACCTGCTCGAAAGACAACTGCGCCAGCACCTTGTGATTGAGCGCAGTGAGTTCCTCTGCATCGTAATGCGCGGGCGCACGCCCGAATTTCCTGATGTCAAAACTCTGTACCAGATCGTGCATATCCGTCCATGCCTCAATGGCGTCCGACGTGCCGATCTTGGAGAGCATTGAGCAAAGCGCCATCGGCTCGATGCCGTCCTCGCGTAAGCCTTGCACATCATGCCCGCCCACGCGCTTGGATATTTCGCCGTCCTTGGTCTTGAGCAGTGCCAGATGCGCGAAGGTGGGAATGCTCTTCTCGCCGTAGAGGTCTTCGAGCATCTGTATCTGGATTGCCGTATTGCTCACATGGTCCTCGCCGCGCACCACGTGGGTGATGTTGAGTTCGGCATCGTCCACCACGGAGGCGAGGATATAGGTCGGGCGCAGGTCGGAGCGGAACAGCACCGGATCGCTCATGCTGTTGCCCGCGAAGGTCACCTTGCCGCGTATCTCGTCATCCCAGCTTACGATACGATCCTGCAACAGGTAGCGCCAATGCGGCTGCCGTCCCTCGGCCTCGTATTTCTTCTTTTCTGCATCGGGCAGCGTAAGCGCCGCGCGGTCATAGATCGGCGGCGCGCCGCGCGATAGCTGCATCTTACGCTTGATGTCGAGTTCCTCTTTGGATTCGTAGCAAGGATAGAGCCTGCCCATTGCGATGAGCTTCTGGCGGGCCTCCTCATAGGCGCTCAACCGGTCGGACTGGCGCGAGAAGCTATCCCATACCAACCCCAGCCAGCGCATATCCTCCTTGATGGCATCGACGTATTTTTCCTCGGAGCGCTCATCGTCGGTGTCGTCCATACGCAGCAGGAACTGTCCGCCCATCTGGCGCGCATAGAGCCAGTTGACCAGCGCGGTACGGATATTGCCGATATGCAGGTAGCCGGTGGGACTCGGGGCGAAACGGAATTTCATGCGCGACGTTCTTTCACGGAATGCTTAAAACCACCGCCATTCATTAACGGGAAGCCGGAGGCAAAACAAGCAATTACTCATCCTTGAAGCGATTGGTGAGCGGATAGCGCCGGTCGCGGCCAAAGGCCATGGAGGTGATCTTCACACCCGGCGGGGCCTGACGGCGCTTATATTCCGCCGCGAACAGCATGCGCGATACGCGCGCGACCGTGGCGGCGTCGAAGCCTTCCTTGATGATGGCATCCGCCGCCATTTCGCGTTCGATGAGGCGCTCTAAAATGGCATCCAGCACCGCATAGGGCGGCAGCGAATCCTGATCGAGCTGATTGGCGCGCAGCTCCGCCGTGGGCGCGCGGGTGAGGGTGCGCTCTGGTATCACCGCACCGCCTTCCTGCTGGTTACGCCACGCGGCCAGCGCATAGACGCGCATTTTGTAGACGTCCTTCAGCACTGAGAAGCCGCCCGCCATGTCGCCATAGAGCGTGGCATAGCCCACCGACATCTCGGATTTATTGCCGGTGGTGAGCAGCATCAGGCCGAATTTATTGCTCATCGCCATGAGGAGTATGCCACGGATGCGGGCCTGGATATTCTCTTCGGTGGTATCCTTCTGCTGGCCGGAGAACACCTCCGCGAGCGTCGCGTCGAACGCCGCCATCGCGGGCTCTATCGGAATGTTGTCGAGCGGGATGCCGAGCAGACGGGCGCATTCCACCGCGTCTTCGACGCTCTCCTTCGAGGTATAGCGCGAGGGCATCATCACCGCGCGCACGCGGCCCGCGCCCAGCGCATCCACCGCCACCGCCGCCGTGAGCGCCGAGTCGATGCCGCCCGACAGCCCCAGCACCACGCCCGCGAATCCGTTTTTATTCACATAATCGCGCAGGCCCAGCACCATCGCCTGATAGACGGATTCCGTCTCGTCGCATTTGGGTTCGATGTGCACCGCTTTCCCAACGATATGCAGCCGCTCCACAAAATCCTGAAGCCGCACCACTTCCGTGCCGTCGGCGTCGATCACGAACGAGGAGCCGTCGAACACCAGCTCGTCCTGCCCGCCCACCTGATTCACATACCTCAGCGGCAGGCCGGTTTCTTCCACCCGCGCACCGGCGTGAGCGTGCCGCATTCCGGGCTTGTCGAGCTCGTAAGGCGAGGCGTTGAGCACCACCAGCAGATCCGCGCCCGCCTCCGCATGGCGCGCCGCGACGTCCGGCGTCCACATGTCCTCGCAGATCATCAGCCCGAGATTCACGCCCCGGCAACGTACCGGCGACGGCAGCGGGCCGGAGGCGAATACGCGCTTCTCGTCGAACACGCCGTAATTGGGCAGGGCATATTTATACTGGCGATGCGCGATCTTCCCGCCATCCAGCAGCAGCGCCGTATTGTAGAGCTTCCCCGCCTCGCGCCACAGCCCGCCGATGATCAGCGCCGGGCCATGGGCGATGTCGGGCTCGCGCGCCAAACGTTCCGCCGCCGCCATCGCCGCGTCCTGAAAGCTCGCGCGGTAGACGAGGTCTTCCGGCGGGTAACCGGTCAGCACCATCTCGGAGAATATCACGAGGGTGGCTCCCTGCGCCGCCGCATCGCGGGCAGCGGCGCGAATCTTCGCCGCGTTGCCCGCGAGGTCACCCACGGTGGGGTTTATTTGTGCAAGTGCGATGGTAAGGGGTGAGGTCATAACGCCCTTATCACACACCCCGGACAAGGCGCATCGCGCCGCAGATCCGGGGCCTCACGGTTATGAACGAGGTCCCGGATAGCGCTTCGCGCTTCCGGGATGTGTTACAATCAACCGCATATGGATTCATAGAGATCCTGCCATTGTGGATTCCGCTCTGCAATCAACTGATCCTTCCATGCTCTGCGCCAGCGCTTTATCCGGTATTCCCGTTCTGCCGCAGCATCCTTATCTTCATATAATTCGTAATACACCAATTTGGAGATATTGTATTTTTTGGTAAACCCTTCCGCGCACTTATGTTTATGCTCGTATACGCGCTTGGCAAGATTTTCCGTGCGCCCCACATAAAGCACCTTGTTGTGCTCATTGGTAAGAATATAGACGCAATAGGTGCTTTGCATAGTCGCTCCCGATGCACGGGATCCCGGATAGCGCTCCGCGCTTCCGGGATGTGAATTCTGGTGGTTACAGCGCCGCCGTCAGCTCCGGCACGGCCTTGAACAGATCGGCGACGAGGCCGTAATCTGCGACCTCGAAAATGGGCGCGTTCTCGTCCTTGTTGATGGCGACGATCACCTTGCTGTCCTTCATGCCCGCGAGATGCTGGATGGCGCCGGAGATGCCCACCGCGATATACAGATTGGGCGCGACCACCTTACCGGTCTGCCCCACCTGGTAATCATTGGGGACATAGCCCGCATCCACCGCCGCGCGCGACGCGCCGATGGCGGCGTTCAGCTTATCGGCCAGCGCCTCGATGATCTTGAAATTCTCAGCGCTGCCCACGCCGCGCCCGCCGGATACGACGATCTTCGCCGCCGTGAGTTCGGGCCGCGCCGACACGGTCGCATCCATTTTCACGAAACGCGACAGGCCGCTGTCGCCTTTTCCTGTGATGTTCTCCACCGCAGCAGAACCGCCATCGGCGGCGCTATCGAACGCGGTCGGGCGCACGGTCATCACCTTCACCTTGTCCTTCGACTGTACGGTGGCGATGGCGTTGCCCGCATAGATGGGGCGCTTGAAGGTATCGGGCGATATCACCGCCATGACATCCGAAACTTGCGCGACATCAAGCAGCGCCGCGATGCGCGGAGTGAAGTCCTTGCCGAAGGTCGTGCCGGGCGAGAGAATATGGCTGTACTCGCCCGCGATGCTCACCACGAGCGCCGCAATGTTCTCCGCCAGCTGATGGCCGTAGGCGGCATCATCGGCACACTTCACTTTCGCCACGCCCGCGATCTTCGCCGCCTCAGCGGCGACGGACGCGCATCCTGCGCCCGCCACCAGCACATGCACCTCGCCGCCGATCTTCAGCGCGGCGGAGATGGTGTTGCGCGTGGCGCTGCTCAGTTTCTTATTATCATGTTCGGCGATGACGAGAACGGCCATGGATAACTCCTGTCGTGTTGAGAGTCCCCCTCACCCTGCCCTCTCCCCCGGTGGGGGAGAGGGAAAGAAAAGAGCGGCAGGGTGAGGGAGCTTAGCTAGTTACTGCTGCGGTTGATACTGCTTCATCTGCTTCATCATTTCCTGCATTTCGGGATCCTGCATCGCTTTCTGCATCTCCTTCATGCCTTCCTGCATCTGCTGCATCTCTTCGGCGGAGGGCATCCGCATCTCGCCCGCCGCCGGGGAGGCGTCGCCCAATCCCATGCTGGCCTGCGTCTTCTCCGGCGAATAATTCGGATCCTTCAGCGCTGCGAAGAATTTGAGGGCCATGTTGCGCGCCTGCGTATTGTCCGGGCTGTCCGTCACCTTCATGCCCGCCGGCACGTCGAACACACCGGCAGGAAGCGCCGCGTTCTCTTCGATCTTCACCGCCGTTTCCACGCCGCCGCCCATCGCAGACATGTCCGACTGCAACATGATGTCCGGCGCATCCGACCACATGCAGTTGCTCATCTGCATGACGGTGGTCTTGTCGCAGGCACGGCCCAGCACCTCGCCGCCGCGTTTTTCCATTTTCGCGCCCAGCCGGTCGCCGAACGCTACGCCGAATTTCTCCACGTTGCTGCGGATGGTGGCTTTTTCTTCCGCCGTGGCCTTTTCCCATTCCGCGCGGATCATGCGGCTGGGATTTTCGCTACGCATGGCAGTGTTATCCGCCTTGTTGATGACATAGATATAGTCCGGCGTGGTGATGGTATGCTGCGCGGGGATAGGCCCGGAGCCTTCTTTCTCCAGCGCCTGATATTCGCCCTTCACATAGAGCGTCGATTTGCCGCCCTGCATCATGCCGCCGGTGGTTTCGTAATGCACGATGGCGCTGTCGAACGAACGCTTCGGCGCGAAAGGATATTCCTCCGCCTGCGCCGCCGCGCTCCACATTACCAACCCGATGGCCGTTGCCGTCAGTGTTTTTATGATACGCATATCCTATCCTCCCCTGTTGACTAGATAACCTTGGCTTCGTTCTTCAATTTGCTTATCAGCTCCGCGATGTCGGCCACTTTCGCGCCGCCTTTGCGCTTCGGCGGCTCTTCCACCTTCAGCGTGACGATGCGCGGCGTGACGTCCACGCCATAATCGGCGGGCTTCTTGGTGACCAGCGGCTTGGAGCGCGCCTTCATAATGTTGGGCAGCGCGACGTAGCGCGGCTCGTTGAGGCGCAGGTCGGTGGTGACGATGGCCGGGAGCTTCACCGCGTCGGTCTTGAGGCCGCCATCCACCTCGCGCGTGACCGTCACTTCGCCGCTGCCCAGCTCTATCTTCGAGGCGAAGGTCGCCTGTCCCCAGCCCAACAGCGCCGCCAGCATCTGGCCGGTCTGATTGCAGTCGCCGTCGATGGCCTGCTTGCCGAGAATGATAAGATCGGGCTTCTCTTCGCCCGCGATGGCTTTCAGAATTTTTGCGACCGCCAGCGGCTGTATCTCGCCTGCGGCCTCCACCAGTATGCCGCGATCCGCGCCCATCGCCATGGCGGTACGCATGGTTTCCTGCGCCTTAGTGTCACCGATGGACGCCACGAGGATTTCCGTCGCCTTGCCCGCCTCCTTGAGGCGCACGGCTTCTTCCACCGCGATCTCATCGAAGGGGTTCATCGACATCTTGACGTTGGCGGTCTCCACGCCCGAGCCGTCGGCCTTGACACGCACCTTCACGTTATAATCGACAACACGCTTGATGGGGACGAGGATTTTCATGTGCTATGCCCTGTTATTCGTAAGAGTCCATTCTGTGTAGCAAAGGAAGTGGCGAGAGTCGAGTTAAAGAAAATCCGCGACTCTCGACTCTCAGACTCTAATCACTCCTATTTCGACATCAGGTACATCACGCCCAGCAGCCCGACGGCCAGCGCCTGAAGCGCCACGCGCGCCATCATCAGTTTCGCGCTGTGTTTGCGGTTGGCCTCGCCGCCTTTCATCATGGTGAACACGCCCGCGAGCAGCACCCCCACCACCAGAACCATCACGGCAATCACGGCATAAAACACCGGCACACCTCACAGTCTTTGCATGACAACAGACGTCGGGCTGGTATAACACGGGAAGAATCGCACCAGGAAATGAAAACTATGACCCGCTCCCCGCTCTCCGGCCCTGAACAACCGCCCGCCTCCGGCGGCAAGGCGAAACAGCTGGTGATATTGCTGCATGGACTCGGCGCCGACGGCAACGACCTGATCGGCCTCGCGCCGGATTTCGCGGGAGCCCTGCCCGACGCGCATTTCATCTCCCCCAACGCCCCCGTCCCCTGCGACATGGCCCCGTTCGGCCACCAGTGGTTCTCCTTACGCGACCCCAACCCGGCGCGCTGGCTGGACGGCGTGAAACTCGCCACGCCCATCCTCAATGATTTCATCGACGCACAACTGGAAGCGCACGGACTGGCCGATGGCGATATGGCGCTCGCGGGATTCTCGCAGGGAACCATGATGGCGCTCTACACGGCCCTGCGCCGCCCCCGCGCCTGTGCCGGCGTCCTCGGCTATTCCGGGGCGCTTATCGCACCCGAGTTGCTGGCAACAGAATTGAAGTCGCGCCCGGCGGTATGCCTCGTGCACGGCGCGGCCGATCAGGTCGTGCCGTTCTCCTGCATGCCTGCGGCGGAATCCGCGCTGGCGGCGCTGGATGTGCCGGTCGAGGCCCATGCCCGCCCCGGCCTGCCGCACGGCATCGACGGCGAGGGCATCGCTATCGGAAAAGCGTTCCTGAAGCGTATTTTTGCCTGATTTTCAGGCAGGATCCACCGCCTGCCGCGCCACCGTATTTTTGTAAAAAAACCTTAATAAACTGGCTGTTTACCTGTGCCCGCCCCTATGGTATATATGATTAACAATTAGTTAATTTTTAGGGGGCGCATTATGAGGGGTTTTGGTACGTTTCTGCTGATGCTCGGCCTGGCACTGGCCGGCGCGGTGCTGTTCGGCAAACCGATGCTCGCCTCCGCCATCACCCATACCGGCATCCTGACCGCCATTCCGGTCGCCGCCTGGGGCTGCCTCATCGTAGGATTCACGCTGCGCGGATTCGATAGCGTCGTCTATCCGGCGTAATCGCCACCCTCACCCATTGCAACTTGCTCCCACTTGATCTACAAGGATGCCCCTTATCGTGAAGAGGAGCAGTCCCCGGTGAGCGCCACCATCATTGACGGAAAAGCATTTGCGGCACGCGTGCGCGAGAATGTCGCGGCGCGGGTGCGCGAGCTGAGGAACACGCAGGGCATCACGCCGGGACTGGCGGTGATACTGGTGGGTGAGGACCCGGCCAGTGAGGTCTATGTCCGCAATAAGGCGAAATTCACCGTGGAAGTGGGCATGGAATCCTTCGAGTTCCGCCTGCCCGCCGCGACCACGCAGGACGCGCTGCTCGCCAAGGTGCGCGCGTTGAACGCGAACCCCGCCGTGCATGGCATCCTCGTGCAACTGCCGCTGCCCAAGCATATTGACGAGAACGCCGTCATCGACGCCATCGCTCCGGAGAAGGATGTGGACGGATTCCACATCGTCAATCGCGGCAAGCTCGCCACCGGGCAGGATGCGCTCGTGCCCTGCACTCCCCTCGGTTGCTGGATGATGCTGAAGGATACGCTGGGCGATTTAACCGGATTACACGCGTTGGTCATTGGCCGTTCTAACATCGTCGGCAAGCCTATGGCGCAGCTGCTGCTCAATTCCAGCTGCACCGTCACCGTCGCCCACTCCAAAACGCGCGACATCGCGGCGCTGGGACGACAGGCGGATATACTCGTCGCCGCCGTCGGCAAGCCGAAGATGGTGAAGGGCGAATGGATAAAACCCGGCGCGACCGTCATCGACGTCGGCATCAACCGCACCGACGCGGGACTGGTGGGTGACGTGGATTTCGACAGCGCGAAAACCGTGGCGGGCGCGATCACGCCCGTGCCCGGCGGCGTCGGCCCCATGACCATCGCCTGCCTGCTCGCCAACACGCTCAAGGCCGTGCATATGCAGCACAAACTGGACTTCGCGCCGATTCTGTGAGACTCTTCCACCCCATGTGGAAGGCGTATCTCAACACCCTGTACCTGTCCTTTTATTCCAAGCCGCTCTACCGCTATGTCGCGCGGGAATGGGAGGGGTTCCCCTTCGGCTACCTGCTGTTGCTGGCGCTCATCGCGCTTGTGCCCACGACCTTCCTGACCACCGCCGCGCTCACGCGCTATCTGGAAAAAGACGGCGCGTACATCATCGAGCAGATCCCCGCCATACAGATCACGCAGGGCAAGGTGAGCATCGACGCGCCGCAGCCCTACCTCATCTATTCGCC
>JADZBT010000049.1 GCA_020851915.1 Alphaproteobacteria bacterium
TCCTCCGCACCCAGCAGCGGGAGGAATATATCGTGCTGGGCAAGGAGATACTGGAAAAGACCTTCCAGCAGGAAGGCGTGGAATTCAACGAGAAGGTGCTGGCCCCGGCGCTCAAGATATTCAATAAGACGTTGGTGGATGACATCTACGCCGAAGTCGGCGAGGGCGTGCTCACGCGCAATCAGGTGCTGGAAGCCGTATTCCCGGGCCGCAAGGAAGAGGCGAAACCCAAGGGGTTCTCGCTGTTCCAGCGGCGTAAGAAGACCACCAAATCCGGCGATCACGCTATTCCCGTCAAAGGGCTCATCCCCGGCATGGCGGTGCATTTCGCGGGCTGCTGCCATCCGCTGCCGGGCGATCGCATCGTCGGTATCGTGGTGACGGGCAAGGGCATCACCATCCATACCATCGACTGCGATACGCTGGAGAATTTCACCGATACGCCGGAACGCTGGATCAGCGTATCGTGGGACGAGGCGACGTCCTATCAGGACGCCTATGTCGGGCGTATCCGGGCGACGGTGTCGCATGAGTCGGGATCGCTCGCCACCATCGCCAACATCATCGCCAAGGATCTGGGTAATATCACCAACCTGAAGATACTCAATCGTTCGCCGGACTTTTTCGACCTGATGATCGACATCGAGGTGGAGGGCGTACAGCATCTCACCAACATCATCGCCGCGCTGCGCTCCAGCTCGGTGGTGCAATCCGTGGAGCGACACCATGAATAAGGATTTGATACTGTCATTCCAGCGAAAGCTGGAATCCAGAGGCCACACGCACCATATGGCTCTGGATCCCAGCTTTCGCTGGGATGACAAGAAAGAGGGGGTATGAATAAACTGCGCCTCGGCATCAATGTGGATCATGTGGCGACCGTGCGTAACGCGCGCGGTGGCGAGCATCCCGACCCGGTGCGCGCGGCGCTGGCGGCGGCGAGAGCGGGGGCGGACGGCATCACCGCGCATTTGCGCGAGGATCGTCGCCATATCCGCGATGACGATATTTACCGATTGAAGCAGGAATGCGCGTTGCCGCTGAATCTCGAAATGGCCGCCACCGATGAGATGCTGGCCATCGCGCTGAAGGTGAAGCCGCATGCGAGTTGCATCGTGCCGGAGCGCCGCGCAGAGCTTACTACCGAAGGCGGGCTGGATGTGGTGAAGGGACTCACGACGCTGAAACCCTATATCGCCACACTAAGCGCAGCGGGCATCCGCGTGTCGCTGTTCATCGACCCGGAGCCCGCGCAGATCGAGGCCGCGAAGCAGGCAGGTGCGCCCGTGGTGGAGCTGCATACAGGGGCTTATTGCCATGCTTCGGGCGACGCGCAGGCGCAGGAATTGCGACGCATCATCCGCGCGGCGGAGGCGGCAGGGGCGCTGGGCATCGAGTGCCATGCCGGGCATGGACTGAGTTTTGCCAACGTCATTCCCGTCGCGTCCATTCCGTCCATCGTAGAACTGAACATCGGGCATTTCCTGATGGGCGAGGCGCTGTTCATCGGCCTTCCCGCCGCGATACGCGAAATGCGTATGCGTATGGATTCCGCGCGGCAGGGAGGCAATGCATGATCATCGGCCTTGGTAACGACATTGTTGACATCCGCCGTATCGAGAAGGCGCTCGCGCGCTTCGGCACAAAATTCGAGCAGCGGGTGTTCACCGATGCTGAGCAGGGAAAATCCAACCGCCGCCTGAGCGCGGGCGAGCGCATCCGTGCAGCGACCTATGCCAAACGCTTCGCTGCCAAAGAGGCTTGTGCCAAGGCGCTGGGCACGGGCGTGCCGCGTCGCGGCGTGCATTGGCGGGGCATGGGCGTCATCAACCTGCCGTCGGGCAAGCCCACCATGGAGCTTTCCGGTGGGGCATTGATGCGGCTGCGGGAGATAACGCCGCAAGGAAAAACCGCACAGATCGACGTTACGCTGACCGACGACTACCCGCTGGCGCAGGCGATCGTCATTATCACAGCGGTGTAACCTGCGGTCATTCCCGTGCTATGGGGGGATGACATAATCACGGAATATGACGCTTTTGTGACAGGCTGGGAAAATCCGGCCATTTCGCTTATAATCGCTGCACCTGTGGAATAGGCAAAATCCTGCCGCAGGACGAGGCTCGGAGGGGAAGCGCTTTCCTGCAGGAAACCCCTTCTTCTCCGAGTTTCACTCTTAGCCCATCATTTTTTCTCTTCCAAGAGACTAGGGCTTATAGTGGAAAACCATTTTAATGCTCCCGGCCCACTAACGTGCGCGCTGGGATTCCGTACAGCCGGAAAATGGAGGAAATCCCCATGAAGAAATTCCTGTGGATTCCTGTTTTCTTTTTGGCGGCTATACTCGTCGCCTCCTGTGGCTCCGCCGCCACGCCTGCGCCCGCACCTGAGAAATTAGGGTACGGCGAGTGGGCGACTGAATTTCCCGCCCAATTTAAGGACAATGGGTGGTCGGAAAAGGCATCAGGGGAGTTCCACGATGTCTTTGCGGACGGCGAATATTCCGTTGAAGACGGGGTGTTTACGTCCAGCAAGTACGACTCCAGCCTTGTCGTGCTTGTGGCCCCAGACCTTGACCCCGCTCTTCTCGACGGAGAGCAGTTGGAGGTATGGGGAAGCATCTACCACCAAGCGGATGGAACCAGCGTGCTGGTCATCCGCAAATTGTGGATAGAGAAAGGCGGATAAACGAAAAGGTCGTGTTGGAGTTTCCAGCACGACCTTTTTGTTTGTGGGCTGCAAAA
>JADZBT010000050.1 GCA_020851915.1 Alphaproteobacteria bacterium
GGCAGATCGATGGCGATCTTCACGCACAGTTCACCTCGCGCGCGCAGGAAACGTCCCCTGCCTATCTGGAGCAGATCGCCAAACTGGAGAATATCCGCCGGACATTCACTAATATCCGCTATGTCTACACCTGCATCATGAAGGACGGGGAAGTATATTTCGTTCTCGATCCATCGCCGCCGGGCATCACGGATGATGGTGTAGAGAACAAATCGCACATCATGGACAGGTATGACGAAGCGAAGGATAACCCCGAGCTTCTGAGCGCATTCCGCACGCATTGGAAAACTTTTCGTAGCGCGCCCTATACGGATCGCTGGGGAAGCTTCGTGTCCGCATATCTCCCTTTCTTCAATCGCAAAGGAGAGTTCGTGGGCGTGGTAGGGATCGACCTCGACGCCAAGGAATATGCCAGAAAGATCGAGTGGGTGACGCGCGCGGAGATCATCTGCATCATCATCGGGCTATTCATCTCATGCATGACGGGGCTCCTGCTCTACAGGCAGGACGTGAAAAGGGCCAAGATCGCCCAGAACCTCAAGCAGAGCGAGCAACGCTTCCAGCTTGCCATCGCGGGGACCAATGACGGCATATGGGACTGGATAGATATTAATCAGGACACGGAATACTGGTCGCCGCAGTTCAAGCGGCTGCTTGGTTATGAGGAGCACGAGATAGAATCGGGACACCGGGCATTTCTTGCGCGTGTTCATCCGGACGATCTGGCATCGGTGAATCAGGCGATGGCGGCGCATTTCGGGCGGGATGTGCCCTTCAACATAGAGTGCCGCCTGCGTTTGAAATCCGGGGAATATTCCTGGTTCAGCGCCAAGGCCACCACGGTGCGCGATGCCGGGGGCAAGCCGCTGCGGATGGTGGGGTCCATCCGCAATATCAGCCTTCGCAAGGCGGGAGAGGCCAAGCTTCTCGAATATGCCACGCAGATGGAGATCAAATCGCTGGAGCTTGCCGAGGCAAAAGAGCAGGCGGAAGAGGCCACCCGGCTGAAATCGGATTTTCTTGCCAATATGAGCCACGAGATCCGCACGCCGCTGAACGGTATGATCGGCACGACCAGCCTGCTGCTCGATACGGAGTTGAGCCCAAAGCAGCGCGGTTATGCGCGGACCGCGCTGAACTCCGCCAATACGCTACTGGAGCTGATCAGCGACATTCTGGATTTCTCCAAGATCGAGGCTAACAAGCTGGACCTTGAAGCGATCCCATTCGATCTACAGGTGCTGGCCGAGGATGTCTGCGAGATGATCGTGGTGAAGTGCTACGAGCGGAATATCGAGTTGCTGCTGCGGTACGGCCCTGATGTTCCCCGCCATGTGGTGGGCGATCCCGGGCGCGTGCGGCAGATCATCTTCAACCTGCTGAGCAACGCGATCAAATTCACCGAGAAGGGGCATGTACTGCTGGAAGTGCAGTGTGAGGGATACAGGGACGGCCAGCCGCTGTTCCGCGTTACGGTGGAGGATACGGGCATCGGCATCCCCGCCGATAAACTGGATGTCATCTTCAACAAGTTCGATCAGGCGGATCAATCCACTACCCGGAAATTCGGCGGCACGGGCCTTGGATTGGCCATCTGCAAGCAGCTCACCGCCATGATGAGTGGAGAGCTCGGCGTGAGAAGCACTCTGGGCAAGGGCTCTACGTTCTGGTTCACGATGCGGCTGGCCTCCCAGTCCGGTGGGGCCGCCGCTTCTTCCCAGCCGCAGGCGGGGGTATCCGGCGTCAGGACGCTGGTCGTGGACGATAGTGATGCCGCACGCGACATACTCGTGGAGCAGCTCTCCGGGCAAGGTCTGGAGGTTGATGCGGCGACCTCGGCGCCGGATGCGCTGGCGATGCTGGAGGAGGCCGCTGAAGAACGCAGGCCGTACGGCATCGTCATCACGGATCAGCACATGCCGGAAATGACCGGCGAGGACTTGGGGAGGCGGATCAGGCAGGATACACGGCTTCAGGATGTGATACTGCTGATGGCCACCTCCGTGCCTCAGAAAGGGGATGGCAAGCATCTGAAGGCCATCGGATTCGACGGCTATCTGACGAAGCCCATCTACCTCTCACAGCTTATGCGGCTGCTGGGCATCGTCCGGGCCGCCAAAAGATCGGGGCAGGATATACCGCTGGTCACGCGCTATACGCTTAAGGAAACCAAGGACGCCGACAGTCAGGGCATTTCTTTCTCTGGTGGTTCCGTGCTTCTGGCCGAGGATAACCCGGTCAACCGGATGGTGGCGACCGCCATGCTGGAGAAGATGGGTTGTCAGGTCACCGGCGCGATCAACGGGAGAGAGGCCGTGATGCGTGCGGAGCGTCAGCTATTCGATCTGATCCTCATGGATTGCCAGATGCCGGAAATGGACGGGTTCGAGGCATTGCAGCATATCCGTGCATTTGAAGAGGCATCCAACAGGCCGCAGACCCCGGTCATCGCGTTCACGGCCAACGCGCTGCGGGGCGATAAGGAGCAATGCCTTGCCGCCGGGATGGACGATTTTATCTCCAAGCCGGTGAAGCCCTCCGAGCTGGAGGAGATGCTGAATAAATGGCTGCCGGGCATTAGGAAGAGGAAAGGGAAGATGGAAGATATGGAGAGGAATGACAAAAAAGCATCGGTATCCGCGCAGCAGGAAATAATCGACATGCGGGTGCTGGGAGAATTTCAGGCACTGATGAAACAGGATACCGGAATGGGACTGCGGAGTTATCTGGATGCTGCAACCATGCTTGTGGAGCAGATCGGGGAGGCGGTGCATGCGGGGAATATGGAGGGCATCGCTACTGCCGCGCATACGCTTAAATCTTCCAGCAGGCAAGTTGGCGCTGGGATCGTCGGGAATATCTGTGCCGACATGGAACGGCTTGCGCGCGAGAACAAGGCTGCATCCCGGACGACCTGTCGGCAGCAATTTGAAGCACTTTCTGCTGCCTTTCAGGACGCCGAGCGGGTGCTCGAGCATCATATCAACGATCAATCGCAGTCGGCGTGCTCATGATAAAAAAACTCACCGACCGGGAGCTGATGGCGGCCAGCAGGATATTGCTGGTGGATGACGATGCGTTCCAGCGGATGGTGATCCGCCAGATCGTTACGGACAGCGGTTGTCTGCATATCGAAGAGGCCAGTGACGGTAAGGCGGCGCTGGAGCTGATCCGAACCTGGAATCCCGATCTCGTCTTTCTGGATGAGAACATGCCGGTGATGGGCGGGCTGGAGGTATGCAAGGCGATGCAGCGGGAGGATCTCTACCGCGACACCATCGTCATCATGCAGACTGCGGTGGATAAAGCGGAGTTCAAAGCGCAGGCGTTCGACGCCGGGGTGACGGACTTCATCACCAAACCCCTGCACGCCCGGGAGGTCATCTCGCGTGTGAAAGCGCATCTGGGTCGTAAGCTGCTCAAGGAGGAGATCGAGAAGGATTATCAGGAGATTCAGGCAGACCTGAAGGAAGCTGTCGTGCTTCAGGGCATTCTGCTCCCGCAGAAGGGATTGCTGCGCGAGATACGATATTCGCAGGGGCTGGACATCGCACAATATTACTATCCCAGCTCCGGGTTGGGCGGGGATTATCTGGCCGTGCGTAAGCTGTCGGACAGCAAGACCCTGCTGCTGATAGCGGACATCTCCGGGCATGGCATCACCGCTGCCCTTTATACATTCGTGCTGCACACCATCCTTGAGGCGCAGCCGCTGCACGAATTGATGCCGGGAGAGATAATGAAGCGGCTGAACGAAAAACTATACTCCCTGATGGCGGTAGGAAAATTCGCCACGATGTTCATCGGCGTGGTGGATGTTGCGGCCTCCCTCATGGAATACGCCGCCGCCGCCTCGCCGGATCCTCTCCTGTTCTCCAACGGGACGGTGACGCGCCTGAAGACGCGGGGATTCCTGCTGGGGGCCACGCTGAAGGGTGAATATGAGACATGCTCCTGCCCCTTCCGCAAGGGGGATGTATTATGCCTGTATAGCGACGCCATGGTAGAAACGCCGGATTCGCAGGGCAAGACGCTGTCCGGGGATGAACTGGCCGATCACTTGACCAGCTGCTTGTCGGAGCAAGCCATCGATATTCTACACGGCACGCTTTCCAAGCTTCTGGTGGAGTACGACAAAGCTCCGGCCGATGACCTGTCAATTTTGATATGCAAGCATGTGTGAGCGATGGCGGTTCAGTGCAGGATCAACTCTGCCCGGCAGTGGCGGAATGCGGAGGGTTTGATCAATTCGCAGCTGGCCACTTTCACCGAGTGCAACTTGCCATCAAGCGAGCGTTCCCAGAAGGTCAGGAATTTCTTGAGGGTCGGGAATTCCGGGGCGAGGTCAAGCTCCTGCCACACATAGGTTTGCAATATCGCGGGGTAGTCGGGGAGGCGGTAGAGGATCTCTGCCGTGGTCAGGCGGTAGTCTTTGGCGAGCATCAATTCAATATCGTGAGTCATATATCACAACACCACCCTACATGTTGTCAGTATAACCGGTTTTACAGCCCTATTCTAGCGCAAAAACCCTTTAGAAAAGGTTAATTTTCTGCAGAAGTACGGGGGTTTTGAGCGGTTACGAGGTGTGCTGCTGTATCTTGTCGGCGGGCATCGGGCGTGAGAACAGGTAGCCCTGAAAATAATCCGCCCCGGCGGAGGTGAGGGTGGCGAATATCTCATCGGTTTCCACGCGCTTGACCAGTATCTCGCACTGGTTCCTGTGCGCGAGCGCCACCAGCTTGTCGAGCGCGTCGCTGCCGGCGATGCGTGTCATCTTGCGGATCAGCGAGGTGTCGATCGCCGCGATGTCGGGGCGGAGCTTCTCGATCAGCGCCACGGCGGATGCAGCACTTGTGATGCCGTCGATGGCCACCTTGAAGCCTTTACCGTGGCAATAGCTGATGATGTTCGACAGGTGCGCGTAATCGTGGATGTTCTCGACATCGGTGATGTCGAGCACGATCCTCCCGGCGGCGAGATCATTTACTTTCACCGCCTCGCACAATCCTTCGAGGTATGCGCTGATCTTGCGGATATAGCCCGGAATGAAGTTCACGCAGAGATTGCCCGTGAGTTTGGCGGAGGTGAAGGCGCGTACCGCCTCGGTATGCAGGTGGCGGTCGAGTACGTGCTGGACGTTGAGCACGTGGCTGGCGTTGATGATCGCGCCGCCGCTCATCACTTCACCCTGATGGTTGCGGATGCGCGCGAAGGCCTCGTAGCCGAACAGTTGTCCACGCCGATCCACGAGGCTCTGGAAGTAGCATTCGATGGGATTCGTTCCCAGCGCTTCGATCAGCCACAGGCTTTCGGCTACCTGATTGAGTACCGACGCCGGTTGCGACACCAGGTCGATCTCGCGCGGGCCGGGTATCGTGTCGCTGGCCAGCAGCGCCACTTTGACGATTCCCAGATGATGGACGCTGATGGATTCGTATACGCGCCGCCAGTCCTCCTCCCAATGCTCAGAAACCGCGAGGACGTAGCATTGTGGGTCATGCGGCAGGCGTTTCCAGCCTCTGGTATGGAGTGTAGTTTCAAGAGGCGCGCCTTCCCCGGTGTCGGGGAGTGTTATGCACAGCCAGTGCTGTCCGGGCGCTGCGTAAGGGTGGCTGATGGCGTGAGGTGCGGCAGTACTCATGGGCTTCTCCCCTCGGGGCTTCCAGGACATGCCCAGCGTATCACAGGATGGTTACGAAAGCTTTAATATTACGGACGATTTCCCTCAAATTTAGGATGAAATCACCTTAATCTCCAGTGGTTTGGATGAATCCAGATGCACGTCGCGCTGCGGGAAGGCGAGGATGATGCCGTTCTCCATGAACAACTCGTTGATGCGATGGCGGATACCGCTTTCCACCACGCGCATATCATGGGGGCGAGTCATCTTAAGCCAAAAATAAACCTCGAACGTCAGGCGGCTTTCCTCGAAATCCGAGAAGAACACCCATACCGGCGGATCTTTGAGCACGCCCTCGGTCTCTTCTGCGGCCTGCTTGATGAGTTCTGCCACCTTGCGCGTCGGCGACCCGTGGGCGACGCCTACCCTGAAGTCGGCGCGTATGTCGTTGCCTGACAGCGTCCAGTTGATGACGTTATTTTCGAGGAACGAGCTGTTGGGAACGAGGATGTCTACGTTCTTGAAGGTGCGGATATGCGTCGAGCGCGTGCCGATCTCGATGACGCGGCCATAGGTTCCCTGTAGTTCCACCATGTCGCCCACGCGGATGGGGCGCTCGATCATCAGGATAATGCCGCTGATGAAATTATTGAGGATGTTCTGGCTCCCGAAGCCCACGCCGATAGCCAGCGCGCCTCCGAGGAAGGTGAAGACGGTGAGCGGGACCTTGGCGATGTCGAGCGCGATGAAGGTGAATATCGCCACCAGCAGGTAGAACGAGAAGGACTGCAGCGCGAACGCGGTGTTCTGGTCGTCGATGACGCGGGCGAGGATACGCCTGCCCACGGCCTTGCTCGCGCGCTTCGAGGCCATGACGCCCACGATGAACAGCGTGAAGGCGACCAGCAGGTTCGCGACCGTAACGGCGCCGCCCTCGGTCGAAACGATCTTGTAATGCCAGATGCCGCTGAGCGTATCGACGATGTCGATGCCGATCTTGTCGGCAAGCATCGGCAGAAGGATCGCGGCCGCCAGTGCCGCCAACATCCCTGCCATTATCGAAAGAACAATACGCATAAGACTCGTCATATCAAATATAGAGCACAAACACTACTTAAGCATTCAGAAGCAATCTTAACACCTTTGCGTCGGCGCGCGAGAGGGGAAGCGATTCTATCTCTTGCAGCGATTTCCATTCCGGTGCATTGCGGCGGCCGGGCAACAGCATGCGGTACACCCCTGCCTCTAACCGGAAATGGCTGTAGGTCTGCGCCACTTCTCCCAGATATTCCATATCGGCCAGATGGTAGTGGTGCTTCTCGAATGCCACGGAAGGAATATCTCCGTCATATTCCGGGAAGCCGTACACCCCGTGCAGGAAGCGGCCTGCGCGCGCCGTGAGGTAGCAGCGGCCTGCAGCGTCGGTGAATACCAGTATGTTTCTGCGCCGCACGGGTGTCCGGGCCTTCTTCTTCGGCGCAGGATAGGCGAGCGGGCGGCGCTTGCCTTTGCATATGGTTGCCAGCGGGCAGGAATCGCAGCGTGGCGCGGTCTTGGTGCAGACCAGCGCGCCGATGTCCATCATCGCCTGATTATACTCGAAGGGATGTTTCGCATCGAGCAGTGCCCCAGCCTTTTCCCACAGTGTTTTCTCCGATGCCTGTTCCAGCGCGAACACCCGGTGCAGCACGCGTTTTACATTGGCCTCCATCACCGCCACCGGCTGATGATAGGCGAAGGCGGCGATGGCGTGTGCGGTGTTGCGCCCGATGCCGGGCAGGGCCGTCAATGCGGCGATGTCCATGGGTAGGGTGGGGGCAACGCGCTTTGCCGTTTCATGCAGGTAACGTGCGCGGTTGTAGTAACCCAGCCCCTCCCATTGCTTGAGCACATCCTCCGATGGTGCGGAGGCCAGCGCCGAGAGCGTAGGAAAGCGCGCAAGGAATGGGCCGTAATAGCGTTCCAGCACGGTACGCACCTGCGTCTGCTGGAGCATGATCTCGCTCACATAGATGGCGTAAGGGTCGGCAGTAGTGCGCCAGGGCAGGTCGCGCCTGCCGTAGCGGCGATACCATGCGCGGAGGGCCTTATGTGTGGTGAGGTAGGGCATAAGCACAGGAATATAAGGCGTTATGCGATGTTATCACAGGTTTTTTGCTTTTTTTCAGCAAAGCACTTGCCTGAAGTCATTGGTTAACATAGATTAACTCATTCTGTGCACGCTATGGTGGAAACGATACTGCCTACAATAAAAAATCCCAAGCGATGACAGGTAGGGAAGGTGATGGTGTCCGGAGTGGCGGAGAAACGAAAAGCAAAGAGAACTGCATCGGGTGCGGGGAACCGCCCGCTCGCCGGCGGCGACGCGCTGTCCGAAGGGTGGGAGGAATATGCCGATCTGCCCGTAGAAGATATGAGCCTGAGCGGGTTCCTGAACGAAAAACTCTCGCGCGACGCCGACCCGGATGACGATGCCGTCGGGCCGTGGGACCTCCGCGAAAAATGGCTGTTCGTCGTGGTGGCGATGGTCATCCTTTCCGTATATGCCATCTTTGTATATTTCATCGATCAGGACGAGTTGCTTCCGGAAAGTCACGATGCCGCAGGTATTTCTGCGGCGATCCAACGTGGCCGCGTGGAGGATGTCGTGGTGTCCACCTCACCTGTCGGAGCGGTTTCCGCGCCGGTGGAGGAGCAGATGGATACTCTGCAGACGGCAGAGCCGGACGTGGCATCGGGAGAAAACTCCCAGCCCGTGGATGACCGGGTGTTGCTGAAAATTCTTACGCGGCAATGAGGGCGGGACGCATGACCATGCAACGTATTCTGGCCTGTGTCTGCGTGGCCGTATCGCTCCTGTGTTTCGGTGTGCGCCTGGCCTCTGCTACACCGGAAGGCGCCACCAATGCCATCGGCATGGTGACCGGGCCGCTCACCGGGACCTATGTGCAGATCGGCGGCGACATCTCGCGCATGGCGAAGCGGGAGGGGGTGAACCTGATCGTCAAGGAGTCATCGGGCTCCATCGATAACATCACGCGCATCAGCAGCGCCGAGAACGCCGCGCTGGGCATCGTGCAGTCGGACGTGCTGGGATACCTCATTCGCTCGCAGAATTCCGAGTCTTCGCGTATCGCGAAGAACTTGCGTATCGTGTTCCCGTTCTACCGCGAGGAGGTGCACGTACTCGCGCGCCGCGACATCGCTACCTTCGCGGATCTCAACGGCAAGCGCGTGGTCGTGGGGGGAGAGGGCAGCGGTAGCTGGCTTACCTCGATGAATCTTTTTTCTATGATGGAGATCGAGCCCCGCAAGCTGCTTCGCCTGCCGCCGCCCGAAGGCGCGATGGCGGTGCTGAAAGGGCAGGCGGACGCTATGATCCTCGTCGGTGGAAAGCCCGTACAGCTCTTTCGGAATCTTGAGGATCTCGCACGCATCGAGAATCCGGCCTATCGTGCGTTGCTGGATGGTGTACACTTCCTGCCGCTCGATGATCCGCGCGTGATGAAAGAATACGTACCGTCCGCTATTACGTCGGAGGATTACAATTTTGTGACCGGATCCGTGCCGACGGCGGCGGTGACCTCCGTGCTGGTGTCCTTCAATTTTTCTGATACGCAGAATCCCTACGCCCAGCAACGCTGCGAGATGCTCGGCAAGACGGCAGCGGCGATACGCGATAATCTGGAATATCTGCGCGAGCACGGCCATCCCAAATGGCGCGAGGTCGATCCGGATGGCGACGTGAAGGCATGGAAACCCGATCCGTGTGTCGCGCACTATGCTTCCACACCCAAGGATGCCGCAAAAGATAACCTTGAGAAAGACCTTCTGAAAGATATTCAGAAGCGTTGGTAGCGATGGCGGCTATCTCCGAGCTGTTGGGCTTGTTCATTTCCGCTTTTCTTGCCGCGACCCTGCTTCCCGCACAATCCGAGGCGGTGCTTGTGCTTCTCATTCATTCCGATCGATTCAGCCCGGTTTTGCTCGTGGGTATTGCTACTCTGGGTAATGTGCTTGGCGCCTGCGTGAACTGGTTGTTGGGGCGATACCTCCTGCATTTTCAGGACAGGAAGTGGTTTCCCGTGAAAGGCCC
>JADZBT010000051.1 GCA_020851915.1 Alphaproteobacteria bacterium
GCGAAGATATTGCCCACTGCGTCCAGCGCGTTCTGGATGTCCGGCGAGAAGAACGGCGTGTTAGGGGCCACCGGGTCGCCGTTCTTGGTGTCGCCCTGCACGAAATCGTTGACCTGCCGCGCAAACTGCCGATCCGATGCCTGCGCGGTGATAGCATCGTATAATCCCAGAATACTGTGTCCCTGAAGATCGGGATCCTTGAACGGCGCATGCAGTTCCAGATAGTTGTCGCCTTGCGGCAGAAGCTCGCGCTGGATGGCGCAGATCTTGTCGATCACCAGATCGTAATGCTGTTCGCCGTCATGGTTCAGGGTGTTGACGACCTTATAGGGCGCTTCCGGATTGACCAGCATCGCGCCGCCGAAGGTGAAGACCGTGAAGTTGCTGAACACCTCGCGCTTCTCGGCTTCCGGTGTGTCGCAGCTGAATTTATCCCACGCCATGTCGAGCGCCAGCGTAGCGCGCAGACCGCCCATGCTGTAACCGCCTAATTCGATGTGCTGGGCAAGCTCGGCGGCGTCCGGGCGGAGCAGGGGCTTGCCGTCGCTGCCCATCACCGGGTTGCCGTCCGCATCGCGTGCCACCAGCAGCGCCACGATCTGGTCGGAGATCTGTTTCGATGCTTCCGGGCCGTCGGTGGTCATACCGTCGAAGGTTTGCGGGAAGGGAGTGGGCCAGACGTTCTTGCCTGTTTCCGGGTCGGTCGTCGTCATGGCCTGCGCGATCGCCATGTTGGACAGCACGATCTCCTGAAATCCTGCGGCGATGCTCTGTCCGTCCTCGTTCTTCACCGAGATGAAGTGAAATGTTTTTCCCGCAAAATCACCGCTCTCAAGGCGCGCCGCATATTCCTCCGGAGTCGCGATCACGTCGTGCGCGTCGCCCGTCAGCGCCGCGATGGCCTCCGGCATGCCCACGCCCGCCTGCACGGCAGGGTTCACATAGGGGCGCACATCCAGCGCCTGTAGCAGCACTGTGCCGCCATTCTCCAGTACCTTGTAGGCCTGATCGATGTCACCGGCATCCACGGGGGCGATGATGCCCTCGGGGTCGGATGAGATCTTTTCATCCAGCGTGGCCCGATCCTCCGTGCGGTCGATCATCACGGCCGTGCCGTCATACTGTATCGCGAACGGGTCGTTCACCTCCACCTTGGCGTCCAGCTTCTGCCAGAGTTCGGCGCTCAGCTGCGGAGAGAAGAAATCGCCCGCGATGCGGAGCGCCTCGTCGAAGGGATGATCCGCCTGTGCGCCGATGTCGTTCTGGGCGGCGTCGTGGAGTATCGCGATCGCAGCGGTGAGCTGTACGCGTTCTGCCGCATCGGGGATCTTGTCCACTTCCGCTTGCAGCATTTGTTCCGTCACCGGAGATTCCAGCGTTTGCCCGATCCGCACCAGTGCGAGGACGTGTTCCGAAGATGCGGGATTGTTGCCGTACACGTCCCGCAACACGGTTTCGTGGTAGGGCTCCGGAAAGCCGGAGCCTTCACCCGCCAGCGCGATGAACGCCTGAAGCGCGGTTTCCCCGAATCGTGAGGCAGCGGGGCTGAATGCGTGAGTGCTTGCCGTATAGGACAGATCGTCCGGTAAGCGCGCCACCAGATCGGGCCCGAGATTGTCCGGCAGGCTGTTGATGATCTGCGTGGCGATGTCGGCGGGAGCCAGACGGAAAATCTGCTCGACCTGCGCCGGATCCATCCCCGCCTTCAGCAGAAGCTCCTTGAGCCGTGTGGTGATGTCGGGCGGGCTGTCGGGCATGGTGTCCGTTGTTGCTATGCTATCCTACCAGCCTAGCGCAATAGGGTTAACAAAGGTTAAAGATGTGGGTGGCTAAACCCATGAAAACCATGAAATTTTAGTGACAGCCTATCATGCCAGGCAACGGGTGGCCCCAACGGCATGATTCCATCTAACATATTCATATTTCTGAAACATTCGCCGGTTAAGCTGCGTCACTTAGAGAAAGCCTTCGTTGCGTATGTGCATTTCCGTCTGCCATATTTCACCTCATCCTGCACCGGGCGATCCCGCATGGATCGGCCTGTTCGTGCGGGAAGAGGCGCTCGACCGCCCCAGCGCCGCCCCGGCACAGCACTGGAATTCTGATGCGGATGCCCCGGCGCGGCACGACATCATTGCTCATCTGGATAAACTGGCGGGCGGTAGCCAGCACGGTGTGAATTCCCGGGGGGTATGCGCCGTATCGCACAATGCCGCAGGAACCATTGGGACCGGGGAGGTGTCGCGCGGCGAGGCCGTGCTGACCGCCCTCGAATACGGCTCCGCCGAAGAGGCGGTGGCAGGGCTGAAAGAGCGCCTGGATCCCGAGAAGATCAAGCCGTTCTACCTGCTGATACTCGACAAGACCGGCAAGGCCTACCTCGTCACCCGCCCGCAAGAGCAGGCGGTCTTTCTGTCGGAGGAAGTGCCGCCCGGTCTTGTGATGCTGAGCCACCACGGATTGACCCCCCAGCACATGTATGATGGCGCGACATTCACCGGAGGTTCGGCGCTGGCCTGTCCGCGGATACCGCAATATCTGCCCCGGTTCCTTGCTGCAGCGCTTCCATCGCCACAGGAAAACGACTGGAGGGAGTGGAACGCGCTGGTGCGCGAGGATGCATATGCCCCTGGCCAGTATCGCGCACCTGAGAACGTTCTGGCACTGCCTCGTTACGGCGTGGTGAGCGCCACCCAGCTTGCCATGTATCCCGATGGCCGGGCCGTGATGAATTTTGCTCCCGGCGCGCCGACAACGCATGATTTTTATCCAGTGGATATGCGCTTTGGGACATTGGATGAGCAAAAGAAAACCGCTACCGAAACAATCAGTATGGCTGCGCGGATGCTCTCACGGCTGGGCACGGATTTTTCACGCTATGCCCGCCGCTTCGCACGGGAAACGACAGAAAAGATAGCAGCGGCGGTCAATCAGGGTCAGGTCATTGAGGCCGTGCACGCATCGTTGCGCGATTTCCACTATGTCGTCCCGGCGCTCACGGAACAGGCGGCGCACACCGCTCAGGCGCAGATCGCGCTGCATAACCTCACATCCGCTGCGGCGATACTTATGAATCCACTTGTGAATCCGCTTGAAAACGGGCGGGTTGCCACGAACAACCCAGCGCTTGAGCGCGAACTCGCCGCCCTTCGCTCTCCGCGAGGCAAAATCTATTGAAAAAACTGAGAACTTCGCGGGGGTTGGCGAGCCATGCCGGGGGTTATTGATAAATCTGCCCCCTTAATAATTTAATAACAATCCGGCGGTATAATGTACCTGTAAGTCAAGGTAAATACCGCAATGGGTCTACTGCCCCCTACCATGTTTGGTGACCTCAAGGAGCTTCAGCGAGAGTTGAAGCGGGAATCCCTAGACTTCGCCCATGAGAACGGCATATCGGTGGGGCAGTCCGACAGCGACGAGCTGGATACCGTGGAGCATATGTATGGAA
>JADZBT010000052.1 GCA_020851915.1 Alphaproteobacteria bacterium
ACGGATAACCGGTTATTTCAGGCGCAGCGACGCCGTTCGCTGGTTCGTTCGCTGTGCTCTGCCAGCTCCACAAAAATATCGGTGATGCTTTCCGGGGCGGGGAGGGTGTCCGGCTTCTCGCCGGGGAAGGCGGCTTCGCGCATCTCGGTGCGAACGATGCCGGGATCTACCAGATAGACGCCCATGCCCAGATGGGCCACCTCGGCGGCGTAGGTATTCACCAGCGCTTCCAGTCCCGCTTTGCTGGCGGCGTAGGAACCCCAGAAAGGGAAGTCGCCCTGCGTGACGCCGGAGGTGACGAACATCGCCGACGCATGGCCTGCCGCGCGCAGCAGCGGGTCGAGGCTACGGATGAGGCGGTAATTGGCGGTGAGGTTGGTGGCGATGACATCGCCCCACACCGTGGGGTCGATATGCGGCACGGGCGAGAGCTCGCCCAGCATACCGGCATTGCCGACCAGAATATCCAGTTTGCCGAAGCGCGCGGCGATGGCGGCGCCCAGCTGGTCGATCTTGTCGCCGTCGCGCAGATCCATCGGGACCAGCGTCGCATCGCCGCCGACTTTTTTCACGCGGTCGTCGGTGGCTTCCAGTCCTGCCACGGAGCGGGCGACGAGGATGACATGCGCGCCTTCCTGTGCGTAACGCTCAGCTACTGCCACACCTATGCCGCGCGACGCGCCGGTGATGAGTGCTATCTTACCTGCAAGACGTTGGGTCACGATTTCGCTTTCACGCCGCGTTCGGCGAGCCACATGCCGCCCAGCGGGCGCACCGTGCCGTTGGTGTGGTCGGTGAGCGGGATGGGATATTCGCCGCTGAAGCATGCGTCGCAATATTGCGGCTTGGCATTGTTGCGCGCGGGTTCACGCATCGCGCGGTAGAGTCCGTCCATGGAGATGAAGGCGAGGCTGTCCGCGCCGATGATCTTGCCCATCTCCGCGACATTGTGCTTGGCCGCCAGCAGCTTGTCGCGCTCGGGCGTGTCGACGCCGTAGAAGCAGGAATGCGTGGTGGGCGGGCTGGCGATACGCATGTGTACTTCCTTCGCGCCCGCTTCGCGCACCATGGCGACGATCTTCTTCGAGGTCGTGCCGCGCACGATGCTTTCGTCGACCAGTATCACGCGCTTACCCTCGATCATCGCGCGGTTGGCGTTGTGCTTGAGCTTTACGCCGAGATTACGCACCTGATCGGTGGGCTCGATGAAGGTACGGCCCACATAGTGATTGCGGATGATGCCGAGGTCGAACGGGAGGCCTGCCTGCTCTGCGTAGCCGATGGCGGCGGGCACGCCGGAGTCGGGCACGGGAACCACGCTGTCGGCGGGGACGCCGTTCTCCTTGGCCAGTTCTGCGCCGATGCGCTTGCGCGCGTCATAGACGCTGTGGCCTTCCATCACGCTGTCGGGGCGCGCGAAATAGACATATTCGAAAATGCAGAAGCGCGAAACGTTCTTGGAAAACGGCTGCGAGCTTTCGATGCCTTTTTCACTGAGGATGACAAGTTCGCCGGGCGCTATGTCGCGTACATACTCCGCGCCGATGATGTCGAGCGCGCAGGTCTCGGAGGCAAGAATATGCGCGTCGCCCAGCTTGCCCAGTACCAGCGGGCGCACGCCGAACGGGTCGCGGATGCCGAATACCTTACCCTCGCTCATGGCGACCAGCGAGTAGGCGCCTTCCACCTGGCGCAGCGCGTCGATGAAGCGTTCGATCATGCTGGGTTTGGTGCTGGTGGCGATGAGGTGGATGATGACCTCGGTATCCATCGTCGACTGGAAGATGCAGCCGCGCTTGATGAGGTCCTGCCGCAGGCCGCGCGCATTGGTAAGGTTGCCGTTATGTGCGATGGCGAATCCGCCCGCCTCAAGTTCTGCGAATACCGGCTGCACGTTACGCAGCACGGTGTCGCCGGTGGTGGAGTAGCGGTTATGGCCGATGTCGGCGGAACCCTTCAGACTCTCGATGACGTCGGCGGAATTGAAGTTATCGCCGACCAGCCCTAGCGCCTTATGGCTGTAGAAATGCGTGCCGTCGCAGGACACCACGCCCGATGCTTCCTGCCCGCGATGCTGGAGCGCATGCAGGCCCAGCGCGGTATGCGCGGCGGCGTCCGGGTGGCCGAATACGCCGAACACGCCGCATTCCTCATGCAGATGGTCGTCGTCGAACGGATGGGTATGTATCATCACTGAAGGCCCTCGATAAGCCGATCCATATCCTTTATCTGGCGGTCGCCATAGCCCGGATCCAGCCGCGCATCACTACCATTCCCGGTGGATTTCGCAAGTGCTTTCTCAAGGGAATCCAGCTGTTGCTGCGATAATTCGAGCTCGAACAGCTCCTCGGCGGTCTTGCCCTTGCGGGTGGTGGCCACAATATCGGCAAGGGCAGAAGGCCGCGCGGCAGCCTCGGTGCGCGCCAGTTCCGAGGCGTAATAGAGCAGCCGGTCGGCGGGCAGCGAACTCAACAGCAGGCGCAGCGTTTCGCGGTCTTTTTGCGGCAGCCCGCGCGGCGCGCTTTCCTTGAGGATGGATTCCAGCGCGGCGGCCTGCAGCCCATCCATCGGCACGCCCTTCACCCCGCCTTCTTTGGCTTTCTGGGTGATCTCGGTGAGCTGGTGGGTGTATTCCGGCGCCATTGCCGCCAGCAGACTGCTGCTTAATTCGATGAGATTGCGCGTCTTTGCCTCGGTGAACCATGCGGGGTAATCCTTCTCCGCCACCAGTTGCGAGAAGGTGAGGTGCGCCAGTGCCACGATGAAGATGCCGCGCAGCAGTCCGAACACGAACCCTACCGAGCGATCAAGAAAACCGATGTCGATGTCGTGCACCGCGCGCAGTATGAGCATGTTGATGATGGAGATGGTGATGAGCGTGATAAGGTACATACCAAGCGCCGCCGCACCCTTGGCAGCCAGCGGGTTGGGGATGTGCGGGGCCAGCATCGCGGCCACCGGATCCATGCAGTAGACGGCGACGATGAATGCGCCGACCCATGCGCCCAGCGACAGTATCTCGCGCACGAATCCACGGAAAAATGCGATGACCGCCGACAGGAATTGCAGCGAGATGACGATGATGTCCAGGGTGTTGAGCCCGGTGCTTTCCATGATGATCCTCTTCGTCTATTTGGCCGGCCGCGCGGCCAGCTTGCGTACCCCGGCGTTCTCTCCGCCGGAGGCGAAGCGCGCCACCAGATCGCGCAGGTAGGCCATGCGATGTACCGTTCCCGCAGATGCTTTTACCTTACTTCCTTCGGCAAGAAAAGCGTGTTTGAAGCCCAGTTTTTCCGATTCCTTGAGGCGGATGTCGCTGCGGCCCACGGGGCGCACCTCGCCGGACAATCCTATTTCGCCGAAAAAGACGGAATCCTTTCCCACCGGCCTGTCGGCGAGCGCGGAGAGGATCGCGGCGGCCACAGCCAGATCGGCGGCGGGTTCGGTAATTTTGAATCCGCCCGCGACGTTGAGGTATATCTCTTTGTCGGAGAGGCCCACGCCGCAGCGCGCTTCCAGCACGGCGATGATCATGGCGAGCCTGCCGCTGTCCCATCCCACGACGGCGCGGCGCGGGTTGGCCATGAGCGTGGGCGCGACCAGTGCCTGTATCTCGACGAGGAAGGGCCGCGAGCCCTCCATCCCGGCGAACACCACCGCGCCCGATACCGGTTCGGTGCGGCCCGACAGGAACAGTGAGGAGGGGTTGGGGACCTCCTGCAATCCGCCTTCGGTCATCTCGAACACGCCGATCTCGTCGGTGCTGCCGAAGCGATTTTTTACCGCGCGCACGATGCGGAACTGGTGGCCGCGATCGCCCTCGAAATAGAGCACGGTATCGACCATATGTTCCAGCACGCGCGGGCCTGCGATCTGTCCGTCCTTGGTCACATGTCCCACCAGCAGCAGCGCGATATTGCGGCGCTTGGCGAGGCGTATCAGCTCATGCGATGCGGCGCGCACCTGCGCCACCGTGCCCGGCGCGGAGTCGAGCGTATCGACGAACATGGTCTGGATGGAATCGATGACGACGATATCCGGCGCATTGGGCGTATCGAGCGTGGTGAGGATGTCGCGCACCGAGGTCGCCGCCGAGAGCATCACCTGCGCGCCGCTTACCTTCAACCGCCCGGCGCGGAGTTTTATCTGATTAATAGATTCCTCACCGGAGATGTAAGAGCAGGTAGCGCCGCCCTTGGCGAGTGCGGCGGCGGCTTGCAATAACAGCGTGGATTTGCCGATGCCGGGATCGCCGCCCACCAGCGTGGCCGAACCTTTCACCAGCCCGCCGCCCAGCACGCGGTCGAATTCGCTGATGCCGGTGGTGATGCGCGGCGCGTCGGCGATCGCGCCTGCGAGACTCACGAATTCCAGCTTGCGGCCCGACGATGGCGCGATGCCCTTGGGCTGCGACGCCGCGATGGTTTCCTCCACCAGCGTGTCCCATGTATGGCACGCCGCGCACTGTCCCGCCCATTTGGGCTGGGAAGCGCCGCAGGATTGGCAGACGTAGCGCGTGGTGGTTTTCATTTTAGTCCTTTGTCCCTAGTCCTTAGTCCTTAGTTAATGACTAAGGACAAAGGACTCATGGTTTTCGTACATCCATCGTGATCGGCCCTTCGGCACGGCCATGGATGAACTGGTCGACATAGACGTTGCGCGAGTCGTCCATCTCCTCCACGCGGCCGCACCAGATGATCTTGCCCTTGTAGATCATGGCGATATGGTCGGCGATCTTGCGCGCGCTGGCCATGTCGTGGGTGATGGAGAGCGTGGTCGAACCCAGCTCCTCGCGGCATTTGACGATGAGGTTGTTGATGACGTCGGCCATGATGGGGTCGAGCCCGGTGGTGGGCTCGTCGAAGAAAATGATCTCCGGGTTCATGGCGATGGCGCGCGCCAGTGCCACGCGCTTCTGCATGCCGCCGGAAAGTTCCGCCGGGCTGAGCTTGGCGACATCCTCGGTGAGGCCCACCGCCGCCAGTTTCTCGATGGCGATGGCGCGCGCTTCGTCACGGCTCTTATGTTGGCCGTGGATGAGCGCGAAGCCGATATTCTCCCACACCGGCAGGCTGTCGAACAGTGCGCCGCCCTGGAACAGCATGCCGAATTTCTGCATCATGCGGTCGCGGTTCTTGCCGCGCATGCCGACAGTTTCTTCGCCGTCGATCCTGATGCTACCGCTATCCGGGCGCACGAGTCCAAGGATACATTTGAGCAGTACGGATTTGCCCGAGCCGGAGCCACCGATGATGACCAGCGATTCGCCTTTCCGCACTTCGAGGTTCACACCATCCAGCACCTTCTTCGGCCCGAAGGCCTTATAGAGGTCGGTGATGCCGATCTTGACGGGGGGCTGCGTGCTCATCGTGCGAAGAACAGTTCGGTGATGACGTAGTTGGAGAGCAGTATCAGGATGGAAGCGGTGACCACCGCGTTGGTGGTGGCCGCGCCCACGCCCTGTGCGCCGCCCTTGGAATGGTAACCGTGGTAGCAGCCCATCAGCGTGACGATGAATCCGAACACGCCCGCTTTGACGAGGCCGGATACCACGTCTTTCGTTTCCAGATAATCGAAGGTGCTTTTGAGGTATGGCCCCGGCGCGAATCCCAGCTTATGGATGGATACGAGGTAGCCGCCCATCACGCCGATGACGTCGGCGATGGCGACCAGAATGGGCAGCATGACGATGCCCGCCATCACACGCGGCGCGACGAGGTATTTGAACGGGTTGGTGGAGAGCGTGGTGAGCGCGTCGATCTGCTCGGTGACGCGCATCGTGCCGATCTCCGCCGCGATGGAGGCGCCGATGCGGCCCGTGACCATCAGCCCCGCCATGACGGGGCCCAGCTCGCGCGTGATGGACAGCACCACCACGATGGCGATGGAACTTTCCGCCGAGAAGCGCGAGAAGCCGGAATAGCTTTGCAGCGCCAGCACCGCGCCGGTGAAGATGGAGGTGAGCCCCACCACCGGCAGCGAATAGTAGCCGATCTCGATCATCTGCTTGAGTATCTGGCGCATGTGGAAAGGCGGCAGCACGCAATGCGTGAGCGCGTTCCATGCGAAAATACTGAGCCGTCCCGCCGCTTCGAGGAAGCGCAGGAACATCCGCCCGATGAGCGGAACCACGTCGAACATCTTGAGCGCCCTAACCATGTACTGTGTAAACGCTTTCTTTTTTCACATCCCGGAAGCGCGTAAGCGCTATCCGGGATCTCACTATGAGGCCCCGGATCTTCGCGGCGTTCGCCGCTCGTCCGGGGTGTGTAGTTACCTTTGCTTAACCCTACTCCCGTTTCAGCCTTGCTCC
>JADZBT010000053.1 GCA_020851915.1 Alphaproteobacteria bacterium
GCGAGGATCGTGATCAGCCAGACGAGGAAGGCGGCCTGCAATGCCATTTCGGTGCTCATTGCCGGCCTCCCTTCCGCAGACGCTCAATCGCAAGCGCGATGATCAGCCCGGCCAGCGTGCCGATGGCCGCGGCTAGAATTGCACCGTCGATGAGCGTCATGACGACACCTCCTGCAACCTCTGCCGTGCTGACCGCTCCCGGCGCAACTGCCGCGCCACCTGCTGCCGGATCCACGAGCCAAGCGAGCGGTCCTCCGCCTTGGCCACTTGTTCCATGCGCTTCTTCAGCGCGGGGCTAACCCGGAAGCATATCGTTTCGTTGTCCTGCTTCATGCGGTGCGGATTTGGCGAAACCATTTCGGCGTGTCAAATCTTTTATTCGTTTGTATTACATTGTAAGACAAAAACACGCCGTAAGCCGTTGATTGCGTGTAGTTAGAAAATACATGAGGAAATATCTCGCTATTTTGCTTGCGAAATCAACGGCGGGGCGTGAGCCTATGCGCGTAGGAGGTACTAGGCCTCTTGCCTGACTCGGCAGCACCGAGGACGAGAGAGAGAAAGTAAGGAGAGACCAATGAAGACGACGGAAATCAATACGGAAGCGGAGCAACAGGAGCTACAAAACGCGGCGCTGCTGTGCGCCTACGTGTTTGGTGATGCGGAAGGCTTCTACGGCTTGGCGCGCGGCGGTTACGCGCTGCTTGGCGGTGCCGCGCTACTACGGCAGTGGGCGATCGTGGAATTCCGAACGCGTTGCATCGAGTACCCTAAGTATTTTGAGGAGCTGGACGCTCTGCGGGAAGAAATACGCGTCTCCCAGGGGCTGGCAGAATCGCCACCGGTGAGAATGCTGATGTTCGCCGACATCAATGCAGCAATCCAGCTTGTTGCGAACGAGTACCTCAATGCCGGACCTCTGAATACTCAGGACTGGCTCAAGCAGCTTTGCGGCCCAGATTCCGACCTGAGTATGACGGACTGGAATGCGGTCGAAACAATGGTGTGTGCGATAGCCATCAAAAAAAGGAAGTAACATGGAACTGCTAAATTTGACGCCCCATGACCAGAACCAGAAACAGGAGAGAGAGAAAATGAAGACGAAAACCAAAGAAGCGGTGGCCACGCGCCACCACCCGACGCTGGTGCGCTTTTCGAGGGCCACGCGCCGCGACCGTGTAGCGACTGCGGCGGAGCTGCTGGCCGCAGTGCAGTATCTGCGGCGCATCGGCCTCGCGCCAGAGCACGTATGGCCACCCTGCCAAGAGGGTAATTGGCGGTATGACGCCAACCCCTCACGCGACTCGCGCTATTTGCGTGAGGCGCGGGAGCATCGCGTTATCGGCGGGCGCTGGCTGGAGAGGCGCAAAAAAACGGAGCTTGAGCGCGGGCAACTGCGCGCGAAAAACGATGCGCGGTTCCGCAAGCACCTAGAGCGCGTGCTGAAGCCGCGGCGAGTGCGTAGCCTGGACGCGGTGATCCGGTACCGTGACCCGAAGGGGAGTGCCTTCGCGGAGAGGCGAGAGGCGATGCTGATGCTTGGGCGACTCCTGGGGGCAGACTCGTGGCCTACCAATGCGCGCGGACTGCCTGTCGATGGTAAAACGGCGCGTGCGCATGGGTGCACGGTGGTGATGCGCGGGGAGGATTGGGAGGTGGCAGCGGATACGCGGGAGTGGCAATACTACGAGGATGGCAAGACCAAGTGGAGCGGCGGGAAGCCGATCAGGTACACACGCGCGGTGAACGTGTCGCACGTCCGTGCGTTCGGGTTGGTTGTGTCGCCGTCAATTCTGTTGGTGGACTTCCACGGGCAGCGGCGGGAGTGCCACTTGATCGGGCTGGATCAGAGCTACCATTGGGACGTCGATGCGCTGGGCATTCGGCTCGTTGGGCCGGAGGGCGATTTTCATCCGGGGATGATGGACGTGTGGCGCGATGACGCTGGCGCGCACTGTCTGGCACAGTTGCGCGCGAATGCACGGATTCGGGCGGAGGAGGAGTCGGCGAAGCGCGCCGAGATCGCGACGTATGGGGAGGTGTGGGTGAGCAGGCAGGACAGTCTGCGGGCGGGCAACTGTCAGACGGGAACGGACACGTTTGCGCGGCAGCATAAGCTGACGGTGAGAAGGTATCACAGAGCCACGGGACTGCTGTTGATCGCGCCGGAGGATCCGAGGGTCAGGCGAGCGATTGATCAGGCGGTCAAGCGGCAGGCGGAAGCGATGGAGCGGGGGTACTCCGAGCTGGTCTACTGACCACCCCGGAAACGCATTCACGCCCGGCCAGTGAGCCGGGCAAAACAATAGGGCTCGCAACCGTTACCGGCTACGAGTCCATGAAGGAGAGAGAGAATCCCCAGTGCCTTTCGGCATTGGGGAGTAAAGTCATGAAAAAAACAAAAGCCAAGTCAAAACACGGGGGGAAGCGCCACGGTGCCGGGAGGAAACCCATGGGTACAGTCCCAGGCAGGCAACTGCCGTGGCGCATTCCCGGCGAGCGCTACGCCGCGACGATCGAGGCCGTCAAGGCACACGCCGCAGCCTCTGGCCGCCCGCCCGGCATCGTCATAGCTGACGCCGTGGCGATGCTGCCGAGGTAGCGCCCTAGGCCGTACGTCGCTCCGCCAACTACGAGCTACGGGTAGCCTGCTCGCCGTCCGGCTTCGCCTCCGAATCGGTCCGTAGCAGCTCGATAAGCCGCGTCAGCTCTTCCGCCGCGCCGCTCCATCGCTCCGCCTGCCGCGCGTGCTCTGCTGCCTGCTGGCGTGCCGTTGCGTGGCGTTCGAGGAGGGTCTCAAGGGTGACGGTGGGCATAAAAGATGTGGTTATGGGCAAAGCCCGTGGTGTTGGAGGCATGCCACGAGAGTGGCGACGTCCGTCGGAGTCGAGCCATAGCGGGTATTGAGGACCGCGTTCCCCTGGACATAGTAACGGCCGTTGGTGTAGTCGATACGCCAGTTCTGTGTGCCTCCACTATATCCACGCAAGTTCACGTCCTTGACATCAACAGCGGTGGTGAGTCCAACTTCGAGGTAGGTGTGTTTAAGGGCGCCAACCTCGACGGTTGCAGTGGACTTCATGTTTGAGCCCGACTTTTCCCAATACACCCCATCAAAACTGAGGCGCGCCGGAGTGAGTGACATTGATGCGCCCGCGGTAGTCGATAGGTCCAACTGTCCTGTCGTAATGCCTCCGCCAATATCATACGCGCCGAAGCGCCCGACC
>JADZBT010000054.1 GCA_020851915.1 Alphaproteobacteria bacterium
CGCCAGCATCCCCGTAGAGGTCGCCCGCGAAGCCGGCAGCGCGCCACGGATCTTCCTGCCCGTGCTGGGCAGCGGCGCGCCGGTCGCCATCACCGATCCCGAGGCGGGCGATACGCTTACCGTCATCCCGATCGCAAAACCCGGAACGGGACTGCGGTTGCCGCGAACCTACGTGGAGATGGAGCTGCTCGCCAGCGATCAGGGACTCGTCACCCGGGCCCTCACCGACCATGCCGCCGCCGTCCAGTTCCGCAATGGCATCCAGTTGGGACACAGCGGAAGCAGCACCACCGATGGCAGTTTCATACTCTCTGCCGATCTGCCTGCGATGAAGGAAGAGGAATATCTCGGTCGCCGGAACAGCACCACGCTCTTCCCCTACGCCCAGTGGAAACGCCCGGATGACGTACCGTTCCGCGACCGCGAACAGCAGCTACGCAGCAAGATCGTGGATGGACTGCCCGACAACGCCAACGCCGCCCGCCTCGCGCTTGCGGAATTCTATCTCTCCGAAGCGATGTACCCGGAGGCGGCGGTGATGCTCGACCGCATCGCCGAAAGCAACCCGGAATTCGCGCTCAGCAAACATGTCCCTGCGCTCAAGGGCCTCGCCGATTTCATGCGCGGCGACCCGGATGCCGCCGCCGTCGATTTCGACAATCCCTCCCTCGACGGCATCGACGAAGCCGTGTTCTGGCGCAACATCATCCCCGCCGCGCGCGATACGCTCGCCACGCCGCTGACCTATGATTTCTTCGCGCAACGCTATGCCGCGCAATATGCACCGGACGTGCAGCGAAAACTGGCCTTCACCGCCGCAGAATATTTCCTCGCGCACCAGCGTTACCCGGAAGCGCAATCGGCGCTCGCCAATATTCCCGACAGCGACAGCACTCCCGCCGAGGCGCGTAAATACAAAAATTACCTGCTGGGACAGATCGCCGCCGCCAACAACCAGACCAGCACCGCCCTCCAGTACTGGAAGCCGTTGAGTGAGGATATAGAAGATCGCTTCATCCGCGCCAAGGCAGGATTAGCGCTCACCAAACTGCTCATGGAAAAAGGGCGGATGAATTCGCAGGAGGCCATCACGCAGCTCGATCCGCTGATGCTCGTCTGGCGCGGCGACCAGACCGAAGCCGACGTGCTCAAGCTATTGGGCCAGCTCCGCATCGATAATCAGGAATACACGGAAGGACTCTACGCCTGGCGCGATCTTGTCACCAACTTCTCCAACGACCCGGAGAACCAGGCATACGCGCAGAAAATGGCGGACGTATTCCTCCAGCTGTTCAACCGTGGCGGGGCCGACAGCATGTCGCCGCTCGACGCGCTGACGCTCTATTATGAATTCCGCGAACTCACCCCGGCGGGCGAGGAAGGCGACACGATGATCCGCAACCTCTCCGACCGGCTGGCCTCGGTGGATCTGCTTGACCGCGCCGCAGCGCTGCTCACCCACCAGATACGCTTTCGGCTGGACGGCGAGGAGAAAGCGCGCGTCGGCGCGCGTCTGGCGCTCATCCACCTGCTCAACAAGAAGCCGGATCTCGCCAAGGAAGTGCTGGAGGCCTCCGGATTCGACAAGGCTAACGACACGCTCAAGACCACGCGCAATCACCTGATGATAAAGGCATTGGCCGAAAGCGGCGATTACAAAAAGGCCATGGAACTGCTGAAGGACGATACCAGCGCCACCGCCCAGATGCTACGCACCGACGTGCTGTGGGACATGAAAGACTGGCCCGCCACCATCGGTTATCTGGAAAAATTATTGTATGAGCGCGAACTTAACCCCGCACCGCTCGACAAACTCGAAAGCGAGAATATCCTGCGATTGGGACTGGCCTATATTTTCGGCGGTAAATTCAAGGAGCTGAATACGCTCCATGACCGCTTCGCGGCGCTGATGGCGGAGAACCCGTATAACGAAACTTTCGCGTTCATCACCGAGAAGCATGAATTCATCGACCATACCAATTTTGATAAGATAAACGACGAGATCGGCTCCTTTGAAACCTTCATGGGGAATTATAAAAAATCCATTGAAAACAAAGGCCTGAGCGAAACCATCCAGTAACCCGGCCGCAGCCCTATGGACGGGCGGGAAATTATATGTTAACTACTATTAACCATTAAGCCAGAAGGCCCCTCGAGGCCACCTATCACTCGAGTTTGTCAGGAGACAACAGACCATGCTCTACCTCACCCGCAAAGTCGGCGAGTCTATCGTTATTAACGACACCATCGAACTCACCGTCATGGAAGTGCGCGGACGTTCGGTGAAGATCGGCTTCGTCTTCCCCCCCACCGCCAAGGTGCTGCGTAAGGAGATCCACGAGAAGATCCGTCAGGAAAATATTACGGCTTCTCAATCCACCGCCGATGATGCGCTGCTCGACGCGCTGAAGGGATTCGGTGCGCCGGAGGGTTCTGAAAAATAATACGTGGCTGGTGACTGGTGGCTGGCGATTGGTATATAGTACTAGCCACCAGCCACTAACCACCAGCCACCCATGGCCGATACCAACGACGACCAAACTCCCCGCAAGGCCGTGGCGCTCCAGTATGACCGGAGCGATCCCGCCGCCGTGCCGCGCATCACCGCCAAGGGACGCGACGAACTGGCGCGCCGCATCGTCGAGGTCGCGCGCGAGCACGGCATCACCATCCGCGAGGATGCGGATCTGGTGGACATACTGGAAGCCCTCGACGAAGACTCGCTCATTCCCATCGAGGCCTATATGGCCGTGGCGGAAATTCTTGCGTATGTGTACCGCGAGAATGCCCGCCAGAAAGAGGAGGCCACCCATGGCTGAACCCACCCCGCAGGAAATGCTCACCGCGATCCGCCACTTCATCACGGATTGCGACTCGCGCGCCGCCGATGGTGAGGAGGTGTCGCTGGACATTCTCGAACGCGGCGTCGACGCGTTGTGCCAGCGTATCAGCAGGCTCCCCGCCGCCGAGATGGGCGAATTCAAGGGCGCGTTGCAAGACCTCGCCCAACGCCTCGACACATTGGCCGGAGCACTGCAACTCAAGCAGCATCAGGTGAAAGCGCAGGTCGACGACCTCGAACGCCGCCGCAAAGCCAGCCTCGCCTATAAGGTCGCAGGAAAGCCGGGAAGCGAATAGGATGCGGCTCCCTCATCCGCAGGAGGAGGGATAAAAATTCTCCTTCGCAAAATTCGGTGAATGTCCTACACATTGAGCATGGAAACCATCGACACGTTCAAATTCTTCGGCGCACTGCTGTTCGTCACCGGGCTTATCCTGATGCTCTCCTATCTGGTGCGGCGCTTCCAGATCGGCCAGCGGCTGATGAATGCGGGCAACCCCGAGCGACGCCTGCGCGTCACCGAGGTCACCGCCGTTGACCCACGGCATCGTCTGGTGTTGATTCAGCGCGACGAGGTGGAACACCTCGTGCTGATAGGACAGGACCACAGCATGCTGGTGGAAAGCGGTATCATCAGAAAGAATCCCGCAGATAAACCCAAAGCAAAGAAGCCGAAGACTCGTGAGAAGGCATAACATCATATCCAGCCCAGTGAAAATCGTGCTCAAATTTCTGGGCGTCCTCACGCTGGTTCTGGCGGCAGGATGGGTATTCACCACCGCTGACGCCCACGCACAGAGCCTGACGCTCGACATGGGCGGCGCTGCTGACAGCGGCGATGGCGAGGGCGGCTCAACCGCGCAGCGCATGATTCAGATCATTGCGCTCATCACGGTCTTGAGCCTTGCCCCCTCGATACTGGTGATGATGACGTCCTTCACACGTATCATCGTGGTGCTGTCGTTCCTGCGTAGCGCACTCGGCATACAGCAGACGCCCCCCAACTCCGTGATGGTCGGCCTCGCGCTGTTCCTCACCGCCTTCGTCATGGCCCCAACCTTCGAGAAGGCCTACAATGACGGCCTCAAGCCCTACATGGAAGAAACCATCACCGAAGAAGCGGCGTTCGACAAGACCATGACGCCGTTCAAACTGTTCATGCTGCGCCATGTGCGCGAGAAAGACCTCCAGCTTTTCGCCGACATGGCCCATATCGAAAAACTCGAATCCCCCGAGGCCACGCCGCTGAAGGTGCTCATTCCCGCCTTTATGATCAGCGAGCTGCGCCGCGCCTTCGAGATCGGGTTCCTCATCTTCATCCCCTTCCTCATCATCGATATGCTGGTGGCCTCCACTCTCATGTCCATGGGTATGATGATGCTGCCGCCGGTGCTCATCTCGCTGCCTTTCAAGATCATCTTCTTCGTCATCATCGACGGCTGGTACATGCTGGCGGGAAGCCTGGTGCGGAGTTTCGGCGAGGGGTTCTAACCCCGTTTCAGGACGGAAAATTTTGCCGTCCACGCATGTTTTACCCACAACCCCTTGTGGGTCGAATTTTTAATATATTGATATATAACAATTTGCCCGGATACAAAACTGGCACGGCATATGCATGACCTATCGGCAAAACCGATAAGGGACGTGCCATGGACTATTCGAATCTCGCACTCATCAATATGATGCAGACGCGCATGATGTATCTGGGCGACCGGCAGAACCTGCTGTCGCAGAACATCGCCAATATCGACACGCCCGGCTATCGCGCACGGGATCTGCAGGCACTCGACTTCAAGCGCATGGTGAAGAATTCCGGCACGCGCCGCGTGGCGCTCAAACGCACCGACGCCGATCATATCGGCAGCGTAGCGGCGGCGGAATCCATGTTCCCGATGGAGCATCGCCCGCACAGCTTCGACACTAAGCCGGTGAAGAACGACGTCAATGCCGAAGAGCAGATGATGAAAGTGCAGCAGACCGCCATCGAGTACCAGACCACCACTGATCTCTATAAAAAGACCGTGGCGATGATGCGTACCGCCATCGGCAATAACTAAGGAACCGTAGCATGACCGATCTGATGACCGCCATCGCCATCGCGGGATCCGGCATGACCGCCCAGAGTGAGCGCCTCAAGATCGTGGCGCAGAACGTCGCCAACGTGGACTCCACCGCGCAGATCCCCGGGGGCGATCCTTACCGGCGCAAAACAATTTCGTTCAAGAATGTGTTGAATAAGCAACTGGGCGCGCGAACCGTGCGAGCCAGCAAGATCGGGACCGATCCCTCCCCCTTCGAAATGAAATATGACCCCGGCCACCCCGCCGCCGATCTGGATGGTTATGTGAAGCTCCCCAACGTCAATATCATGATAGAAATGATGGACATGCGCGAAGCGCAGCGCAGCTACGAGGCGAACCTCAACGTCATCGACGTCTCGAAACAGATGGTGTTCAGTACGCTCAGTCTGCTAAAATGACATCGCGTTAGAGATGTCATCCTGGCGAAGGCCGGGATCTCAGGCTGTAGTGCTCCGTAGCATGAGATCCCCGCATGCGCGGGGATGACAATAACACAGGACAAGCCATGACCATTGATTTTCAGGGTGCTATAAAAGCCTATAACAATGCACTCCAGTCGGCACAGGCAGCCGCGAACGGACAGCCCGCCACCCTCCAGAGCCCCGAAGACTCGGCATTCGCCGGGCTGGTAAAGGACGCCATCGGCAAGGCCATCGGCAGCGTTCATCAGGGTGAAGAGGCCAGCAAGGGCAACCTCGCGGGCACGGTCGACCTGCAAAGCATGATCGCCGCCGTGACGGATGCCGAGCTTACGGTTCAGACCGTCGTCGCCATCCGCGACAAGGTGATCTCCGCCTACGAAGACATCATCCGGATGCCTATCTAACGCATTTGCGTTTTTGCCATTTTTCGCTTGAATTCCGCGACTTTCAGAGGGTATAAGCAATCGAACCCCGAACGCACGGAACTGCCATTTATGACCTCCGCCTCCGCTATGAAAATCACCCCCGCCATCGTCGCCGAACACGGCCTATCACCCGCCGAATACGAGATGGTGCTGAAATTCATGGGGCGCGAACCGAATCTCACGGAACTGGGCATATTCTCGGTGATGTGGAGCGAGCATTGCTCCTACAAGACCACCCGCAAGCACCTCGCCAAACTGCCGACCAAAGCGCCGTGGGTCATCTGCGGGCCAGGCGAAAACGCGGGCGTGATCGACATCGGCGACGGGCAGGCGGCCATCTTCAAGATGGAAAGCCACAACCACCCCTCCTTCATCGAACCCTACCAGGGCGCGGCAACCGGCGTGGGCGGCATATTGCGCGATGTGTTCACCATGGGCGCGCGCCCCATCGCCAACATGAACGCGCTGCGCTTCGGCGAGCCCTCGCACCCCAAGACGCGCCACC
>JADZBT010000055.1 GCA_020851915.1 Alphaproteobacteria bacterium
AGTGGACGTTCCATGGGGCTGTACGGATTGGTTGGACAAGATTCGGGCGTAAGATAGCGCCTCGGCAGAAAAATACAAAAACTTTTTCTGCTGGCAGGATAAGCGGCGTTGCGGAGCCTATCCTGTGTGTCCCGCGAGGCGCAGTTTCCTGCGGGAGAATTTTTGCATGGGTGACCCATTCCAGTCTTGCATAAAGCAGGTGCTTGTATTAACCTCAAACACAAGGCAGACAGTTATTCGCGCGGACATCAGGCTATGACATCAGAAGACAAAAAAACGCCCCCCCATATCATTGTCATCGGCAATGAGAAGGGTGGGTGCGGCAAGACCACCACCGCCATGCACCTCATCATCGGGCTGGTGAAGTTGGGGTTTGATGTCGGCAGCATCGATCTCGACTCGCGCCAGCGCACCCTGTCACGCTATCTTGAAAATCGCCGGAAATTCATTGCGCGCAAGGACATCAAGCTGGGGCTTCCCTGGCATGTGGTGGTCAATCGCAGCCCGTTCGGGATCCTGGAGGAAGCGGAGAAGGACGAGCGCGAGCGCTTCGAGAAGGCGCTCGGCATGCTTTCCGCTCGCAGCGACATCATTGTGATCGACTCGCCGGGCAGCGACTCCTACCTGTCCCGCCTCGCGCATTCCTATGCGAACACGGTGGTCACGCCCATCAATGACAGTTTCTTCGACATGGACGTGCTGGCCACGGTCGATGGCGAAACCATGAAGATGATACGTCCGAGCATCTACAGCGAAATGCTGTGGGAGCAGAAGCTTGAGCGCGCCAAGCGCGATGGCGGCGCGCTCGACTGGGTGGTGATCCGCAACCGCCTTAGCATGCTGGACGCCAAGAACAAGCGCAAAGTGGGCGATGTGCTGGCTGAACTCAGCCGCCGCCTCGGATTCCGCATCGCGGCGGGATTCGCCGAGCGCGTGATATTCCGCGAATTGTTCCTGCAGGGGCTTACGGTGCTCGACGTCATGGACGAGGACACCGAGGTGAGCGTGACCATATCGCATGTGGCGGCGCGTCAGGAAGTCCGCGAATTGCTCAAGGGCATCAATGTGGAGAGGGTCAATCAACGCCTTCGCGAGCTTGAAGAGCAGTCCCAGTCGGGCAACCCCCGCGAGGAAGATGCCGCACCGGCCACCAAACCGGCTCCCGCCGCGAAGGAACCCGCTTCGGACGCTGCGGCGGTCATCGCGTCTTATCGCGCACCGGATGCCGCTCCGCAGCAGGAGCAGGATCCGCTGCTGGAAGCCGGTTACGCGGAAGCCGCTGGCGCACGCTGATTAACCGCCAGTCACTGTCGGTACGGATTCCACCATGCTTCTCTACCTCGCGCTAGGTATCGGCATCGTCATCATTTTGCACCTGTCGTTGTCTGCATTTTCCCGCGCCGATAGCACCCGTCTGCGCCGTTGGGGGAAATGGCTGATAGCGGCGGGAGTGGTGGCGATCCTGCTGGTACTCATTCGTTTTGGGCAGGGGCCGATCGCTTCGCTGGTGGGAGGTATCGCGGTGGCGCTTCCCCTCATTACCCGGTTGATGCAGGTCTATGTGGTATGGCGTAACGTGCGCGGTTCCTTTCAGGCGGCGCGGCAGAGCGGCGATCCCATGACCCACGACGAGGCACGTAAAATTCTGGGCGTAGGGGCCGACGCCGGTGAAGAGGAAATCCAAGCCGCCTACAAGCGCCTGATGCAGCGGATCCATCCCGATCACGGCGGTTCCGAGTACCTTGCGAGCAAGCTGAATCAGGCGAGAGATTTGTTGCTAAAGCACTAATCTGCGGCTATGAAAGTCGCTGGCGCAGGGCATCCCCTAAGCAGGGAGAATACAAAATGGGAACAGCAGCAAGGATGATGGCGCAGGTGGTACACGGACATCGTTTTAATTCCTCCATATTAAGAGAATACGACATTCGCGGCGTGGTCGGACAGACCCTCACGGCCGAGGATGCCTATTATATAGGTAAAGCGTTCGGCACATTCACCATGAACAAGGTGAAGGAAGCCTCGCGCATGTGCGTGGGCTACGATGGCCGCGTGACCTCACCGGAGTTGGAATCGGCCCTCGTGGAGGGGCTGATGGAAACCGGCTTCGAGGTCATCCGCGTCGGCATGGGCCCTACGCCGATGCTCTATTACGCGGTACGAAGCCTCGGCGCGGACGCGGGCGTGATGGTGACGGGCTCGCATAACCCGCCCTCGCATAACGGATTCAAATTCATGCTGGGCAAGAAGCCGGTCTGGGGCGACGACATCCGTTCCTTCGCCACGATCGTCGAGAACGATGCCTATGCCGTTGGCAAGGGATCGGTGCGCGGTCAGCCCGTGATGGAGGCGTACATCGAGGCGCTCGTCAAGGCCTACAGCGGCAAGCGCCCGCTCAAAGTAGCATGGGACGCAGGCAACGGCGCGGCGGGCGAGGCGATGGAACGCCTTACCGCGAAGCTGCCGGGCCAGCACCTATTGCTTTTTGAAAAGATCGACGGGAATTTCCCCAACCATCACCCGGATCCGACGGTGGTGGAGAATCTGGAATCACTCATCGCCACGGTGAAGAAAGAGCACTGTGATCTTGGCATCGCCTTCGACGGCGACGGCGACCGCATTGGCGTGGTAGATGATAAGGGCAACGTCCTCTGGGGCGATCAGCTGATGATGTTCTACGCGCGCGATGTGCTGAAGAACGAGCCGGGCGCGACCATCATCGCCGACGTCAAGGCCAGCCAGACGCTGTTCGACGACATCGCCGCACACGGCGGCAAGCCACTGATGTGGAAGACCGGCCATTCGCTCATCAAGGCGAAGATGGCCGAAACCGGTGCGCCGCTCGCGGGCGAGATGAGCGGCCATATCTTCTTCGCCGACCGCTATTACGGCTTCGACGACGCGCTCTATGCCGCCGTGCGGATGCTCAATATCGTTGCGACGATGGATGGCCCGCTCTCGGCGGCGCGTACCGCGATGCCGAAGCTGTTCAACACGCCAGAGCTGCGTTTCGATTGCCCGGAGAGCCGGAAATTCACCGTGGTGCAGGAAGTCCGCGCGCGTCTGGAAGCGGCCGGAGCCGATTACAGCGACGTCGACGGCGTACGCGTGAACACGCCGCACGGCTGGTGGCTGCTCCGTGCCTCCAACACCCAGAGCGTACTGGTAGCCCGCTGCGAAGCAAGCAGCGCCGCAAATCTGAACACATTGCTGGACGACCTGAAACACCAACTCGACGCCAGCGGCATCGCACTACCGAAAGCGGCGTAGCGTCCGAACCCGTCATCCTGCGATCAAGTCGCAGGATGACGAGACAGGTGGTTTCTGTTACACACACTACATACGTGCCCGTAGCTCAGTTGGATAGAGCATCAGCCTTCTAAGCTGGGGGTCGCAGGTTCGAATCCTGCCGGGCACGCCACCATTGGAGGGCCGTTTGGCCCTCCAATGGTGGCGTGCGGGGGAGAAATTGATTCACCCTGCCGGTTCGCCTTTAGCGTTTGCCGCGCAGTTTAGTCAACGGACAAATGTCAGACCTGCGGCCGTTCTTCACCGGGCTTATACGGACGGATTCTGGCGATTTGCGCGGCGATCGCGCGTTTCGCCTCTCGCGTTTCATAGGCATTTTGCAGGCGCAGCCAGAAGCCTTCGGACAAGCCGAAATACTTGCAGAGGCGCAAATCTGTATCTGCTGTGACGCGGCGCGTACCGTTCACGATGGCGTTGATGCGGTTCGCGGGTACTCCGATCGCTTTTGCCAGCGCATTCTGGCTTAGCGGCAGCTCCTCCAGAAATTCGATTCTCAGGATGTCTCCTGCATGGGGATTGTGCAAAAGTTTTTCGGCCATTGTCGGCCCTTTCTTCCGGTATTTTTGCAGAGGATTACTACAATATCCCCTTCGCCGCATTCGCCTCAGCGCGGAGCTGCTCCAGCTCCTCTTCGGTGAGGTCCTGCCTCCGCACGCCTTCTTCTCCGGCGAGCCCGAGGAGTTGCAGGCTCTTTTTGTCGCGGACGAATACGCGTTCGTCGGTCACCATGCCGAGGCTGGGCGGGATGTTGTTCTTGGAGAGGCCCACTACGGTGTGCAGGGAATCACGATACATGCCCAGCACCACGCGGGGGCGGTCGATGAATACCTGCGAACCGCGCAGGCAGTCGAGTACCTGACGCGCGCTTCTGGGGTCGGCGCCTTTTTCGAGGTGGTGCACCACCAGTACGGAGCAGTTCTTGCTGATGGCGAATTCCTCGATGGCCTCGAAGAAATGGCTCACCACGTCGGCGTCGTTCTCGTCGCCGGTGAGGTATTTTCGCGCCGGGTCGATGACGAGAATGGGCACTTCCGGCATCTTTTTCAGCTGTAGCAGATAATCGGCGAAAGAAATTTCCTTATCGACGAATTCCGTGCGGTGGAATTGCAGGCGCTGGGCGCGGCCTTCCGGGTCGTAAAGTGCGCCGCGCGCGTTGATGATCGCAGGGCCGTCCTCACCCGAAAAGTATACGCAGATGCCTTTGCAGATGTCGGTGTTCACCGGTTGCCCCAGCCAGATCGGCTTGGGTTCATCGGGGCGGTAATCGATGGAGGCCAATACGCACAGATGGTGCGCGGCGCTACTCTTACCCGTACCGCCGGCCGCCGCGATGAGCGTCACCGCGCCACGCGGAATGTATCCGGGCACGAGGAATTCGAAGCTCTCGTCCGAGCCCTTACGCATCGGCCCGGTGCGATCGAACAGGTTGAGGTCGCGCGCGCAGAGATTGTAAAAACGGTTATTGTGGTCGATGTCCTTCGGGTCGATGCCAAAGCGCATGTAGAGCGTATGCTGGCAGTCATAGGCCTCGAAACACTGCGCGGCATCCATGACCTTCTGCGCGCTGATGCGTGGCTCCGGGGTGGCGGGGAAGGTGGTGATGGGCGGCTCGAACATACCGTGCGTACACAGATAGCGCAGGCCGGACAGCAGGTAATAGGGCGCATAGGCGGGGCTTTGCACGTGGGTGAGCACATACAGCGCCTGACAGCCGGGAACCGTCCTGCCATCTTCCAGCGGGGGGAGCGCCGTATCGGATATGCCGATCATCTTGAAGCCGGCCTCGGTGTTCTCGCCGCGATGCATGTGCTCGACCCGCACTCCCAGCTTCTGCGGACGTTGCATCTGGTCGGGGGTGAGGGTGGCGATGCCGAGCGTGAAGGCCGTCGCCCAGAACACGCCGCTTCCGACCGGCTTATACGTGCCGTCCGGGTTCGCGTGGTGGATGATGGGATTGAGCAGCGGAGTGGTATTGGGCAGCTTGCCTTCGTTATAGAGTTTCTGGATGAAGGCGAGAGCAGTATCGATCTCCTCCTCGCCGAACCAGCATTCGACGCCCGCCTCCTGCGAACGCCACGGATCCTGTGAAGTTTCGGTGTAGAGTCGCATCTTGCCTTCCAGTTTGCAGGCGCGGTGCGCGGCGAAGAGGAAGCTGAGTTCGCTTTTGATGGATTCCCATACGGGGGCAAGGGGAGAAGTGGTCACGGCGGCGCTCTCTACGGTTGGTGGTGAGTCACGGGTTTTTATACCGCCATTTCATAGGAATGTCACTCTGACTCCGCATGTACGACGGTACGGCGCAATTTTGGCGACATCCATGTGGTCAATGCGACCACAAGCAGCGTGCAGGCCCCGCCGAACACGACGGAAGGAACCAGCCCCAGCATTCGCGCCGCCAGTCCGGATTCGAACGCGCCCAGTTCATTTGACGAGATGATGAACATGCTGTTGACCGAGGACACCCGTCCACGCATGGCGTCCGGCACGAGCATCTGCATCAGGGTGGAACGGGTGATCATGCTGACGCTGTCGAACATGCCGCTGAGCGCCAGAAAGACCATGGAGAGCCAGAAGACGGTGCTCAGTCCAAAGCCGATGATGCACAACCCGAAGCCGGTGATGACGATGAGCAGCGTCGAAGCGCGGATGACCTTCATCGGCCGCACCGCCAGCGTCAGAGCGGTGATGACCGCACCCAGAGCCGGCGCGGCGCGGAGCGCGCCCAGTCCTTCGGAGCCGACATGCAACACCTGATCGGCATAGGCGGGCAGCATCGCTACTGCGCCACCGAACAGCACGGCGAACATATCGAGCGACATCACCGACAACAGCACGGGATTATCCAGAATGAAGCGCCATCCTGCCTTGATGCTCTTGGCGGCGGGTTCGCGTTTCTCTCCGCTGCGCCAGTGGCGTGTGGGATGTCCCATTGCCGCCAGCGTGATGAATGCAACGGCTGTAAAGCCAAGCGGCAGGAACCATGCGGCCTGCACGCCGTATCCGCCGTAGACCAGTCCCGCGATGGCCGGGCCTGATACGGCGGAGATCTGGAATCCGCTATTGAGCCATCCGGATGCCGCCGGTATCTTTGTGCGCGGCACGATCTGCGACAGCAGCGAGAACGCCGAGGGCATGATGAAGCTGCGCGCCAGACCGGAGAGGAATATGCCGCCATAGATCAGCGCGAGCAGATGATGTTCTGCTGTCTGCACTACGCCACCGGCGATCAGGAACAGCATCAGCGTATTGAGCGTCAGCACGCCGATGCAGGTGAGTAGCACCCGGTGCGGTCGGCTGATGTCCACGATATGCCCGGCGAACAGCGCGCAGGAGATGGCGGGGAGGGCTTCCGCCAATCCGGTCAGCCCCAGCATGAACGGGTCTTTGGTGATGGAATAGACCTGCCAACCGACGATGACGGCTTGCGCTTGCAGTGCCATCAGCGCGAACATGCGGGCGATCAGCATCAGGCGAAAATCGCGGATACGCAGTACGGCAAAAGAGACTGACGACATGGGTGGTTACGCTCTAGTACCGCACGCGCTGATTGACATATTTCTGGAACTCGAATGGCTTGGAGAGAGGAGGGAGCCCGGAAATATCATTCGAATAGCCGCGCAGGATGACCGTGCCGTATCCGAACATTTTTCCGAACGGCCCCTGGGCGATGATGACGCCCGCGATCTTGCGGCGGTCTATCTCGGTGGTGACGGTGTTGATCACGCCCCATTTGGCGATGACGCGCCGGTCGGTGACGGCGATCTCGGTGGTGTAGCAGATGGTATAGGCCCAGATAAAAAATCCGATGCCGATGGTGAACAGGATCCCCGCTACGGTCGGGGCATTGAAGAGGAAAGGAATCGCCGCATAGAGTTCGTAGCCGATCCAGGCGAACCACTCGTTGGTCTTGGTCAGTTGCGGGACATATTTCGCTACCGCCAGCGCAGCGGCGCAGCACAGCGCGCCGGGATAATACATGATCCAATGCACATGGCCGTAATGCACCACTTGCTCGTCATTCAGGAGAACGTGCTCGACGTAGCTCATGCGGTATGCGGCCCCTGCTTAATACACCAGCGCCAGTGTTCACTATTTTACGGACGGAGTCAAAAGTAATGTGGCGGCTTCCATTCCTGCCTGCGTAGGAGCGATGGGTCAGGCCTTTTTGGCTTTCTTCGTGGTTTTGGCTTTTGTTTTTGCGGGCGCTTTCTTCTTGGACGTACCGCCTTTGGCGGCGCGCGCAGCGAGAAGCTCCAGCGCCTGATCCAACGTGATGTTGTCCGGTGTCATACCCTTGGTGAGTGACGCGTTTACCTTGCCGTGTTTGACGTACGGCCCGTAGCGACCCTCATAGACCGGAACCGGTTTGCCGTCGCCCGGATGATTGCCCAGCACCCTGAGTGGCGTGAGTTCTGTCTTGCCCCGGCCCTTACCGCTGTTGGCGATGAGATCTACCGCACGGTTGATGCCGATGGTTACTGGATCGTCGTCGCCCTTGAGCGAGGTGTATTTTCCGTCATGCAGAATATAGGGGCCGAAGCGCCCGATGCTGGCCATGATGGGTTTGCCGGTTTCCGGATGCACGCCCACCTCACGTGGCAGTGCGATGAGTCCCAGCGCGAATTCAAGCGTTACGGTTTCCGGAGCGATATGCTTCGCCACCGTTGCGCGTTTGGGCTTTTTCTCGCCGTCTTCGAGCTGGATGTAGAAGCCATACGGCCCCTTACGCAGGGAAACATCGAAATTGGTCTTGGGGTCTTTGCCCAGCACCTTCGGATAATCGCCTTCGCCGCCTTCACCCTTGGTCGCGCCTTCGCTGTCCGCTGCGCCGATGGGTTTGGTGTAGGTGCAGGTGGGATAATTCGAGCAGCCTAGGAACGCGCCGAACTTTCCGAGCTTGAGGCTAAGCTTCCCGCCTTCACAGGACGGGCAGGCGCGTGTGTCGCGGCCATCAGTGCGCTTCGGGAAGATAAGTGCTTCAAGTGCGGTTTCGATGGTCTTGAGGATGTCGCCGGTGTTCATCTGTGAGACTTCGCCGGTGCGTGTACTGAACGCGCCCCAGAAATCGCGCAGCACTTTCTTCCAGTTCAGCTTGCCTTCGGAGATCTCGTCGAGTTCTTCTTCCAGTTCGGCGGTGAAATCATATTCCACATACTGGCGGAAATAATTTTCGAGGAATGCCGTCACCAGCCGCCCACGCTCTTCCGGCGTAAAACGTTTCTGCTCCAGCTTCACATACTCGCGATCCTGCAACACCGAGATGATGGAGGCATAAGTAGAGGGACGGCCAATGCCTAGTTCTTCCAGCCGTTTCACAAGGCTCGCCTCCGTATAACGGGGTGGTGGCTCGGTGAAATGCTGCTCGGGCAGGATGTCATTCACCTTCATCGGGTTGCCGACGTCCATCGCGGGCAGGCGGCGGTTGCGCTCGTCTTCATCGTCTTCGTCGTCATGGCCCTCGTTATAGAGGGCGAAGAAGCCGTCGAACTTGATGACCGAGCCGGTCGCGCGCAGCACCGCATAACCGTCGGACGAGGAGAAATCCACGCTCACCTGATCGAGCACGGCGCTTTCCATCTGGCTCGCCATCATGCGTTTCCAGATGAGATCGTAGAGTCGTAGCTGGTCTTTGTCGAGGAACTGCGCCACGGATTCCGGCGTGCGGCTGAGGTCTGTCGGACGGATGGCCTCGTGCGCTTCCTGCGCGCTTTTGCTCTTGCTGGTATAGAATTTCGGTTTCTCCGGCACATAATTCGCGCCGAAGCGTTTGCCGATGACCTCGCGCGCCTGATGGATGGCTTCCATCGCCACCGTCACGCCGTCGGTACGCATATAGGTGATGAGGCCGGTCGTGCCGGTATCGAGCTCCACACCTTCATATAACCCTTGCGCGATCTGCATGGTCTTTTTCGCGCCGAATCCCAGTTTGCGCGAGGCCTCCTGCTGCAAGGTCGAGGTGATGAAGGGCGGGGCGGGATTACGGCGCACCTGCTTGGGCTCCACCGCCGTGACCTTATAGTGCTTCTGCTTCAGGTTCGCGGTGATGCCTTGCGCCTGCGCTTCGTTGTTGATGTCGAATTTATCGAGCTTCTTGCCTTCAAGGTGGGTGAGGCGGGCGGATACATCATCGCCTTTCTCTGTCTGGAGCGCCGCGCCGATCGTCCAGTATTCGCGGGAGATGAACGCTTCGATCTCCGATTCGCGCTCGCAGATAAGCCGCAGGGCCACGGATTGTACGCGCCCCGCCGAGCGGCTGCCCGGCAGCTTGCGCCACAGGATCGGCGACAGGGTGAAACCCACCAGATAGTCGAGCGCGCGGCGGGCCTGCTGCGCGTTGACGAGATCCATGTCGATGTCGCGGGCGTTGGCGATGCCTTCCAGCACCGCGCGCTTGGTGATCTCGTTGAACACCACGCGCTTGACGGGCGTATCCTTCTTGATCGCTTTCTTTTCCTTCAGTGCCTCAAGCACGTGCCAGGAGATGGCCTCACCCTCGCGGTCGGGGTCGGTCGCGAGTATCAGCGAGTCCGCGCCCTTCATCGCTTTGGTGATCTCGGTGACGTGCTTCTTCGAGCGGTCGTCGATCTCATAGGTCATGGCGAAATCTTCGTCGGGACGCACCGAACCGTTCTTTGACGGCAGGTCGCGGATATGCCCGAACGACGCCAGCACTTTGTAATCCTTGCCCAGATATTTATTGATGGTCTTGGATTTGGCCGGAGACTCTACGATGACTACGTGCATTACGTTTTACGCGCTTTCCATTATCTGCGATACACGGTTGCCGGGGTGGCGCTCGATATGTCCGGTGAGTTCCAGTTCCAGCAACAGGCCGGCAACAATGTGCGGTGTTAATTGACATTCTGCAATCAATTCGTCAACTAAAACCGGCGAAACGCTCAGATTCTCAAGGATGGTGTGGCGCGCATCGGCGAGCGTTTCCTCGCTGACGGGCGTCGCGGGGAGGGGGGTATATTCCTCCGGCGTGGCCTCGCGCAGCGCGCGCGGCATGGTGCGTAATACCGAGAGCATATCCTCTTCCGACTCGGTGAGCGTTGCCCCCTGACGGATGAGGTCGTTGGTCCCCCGGCAGCGCGGATCGAGCGGTGAGCCGGGTACGGAAAACACCTCGCGCCCCTGTTCCAGTGCCAGCTGCGCGGTGATGAGCGAGCCGGATTTCAGCGATGCCTCAACCACCAGCACCCCCCGCGACAGCCCGGCGATGAGCCGGTTGCGTTTGGGGAAGCTCTTGGCATGCGGTTGCGCGCCGAAGGGCTGTTCGGCGATGACGACGCCTTTTTCCGCGATGCTACTATATAACGAGTTATTCTCCGGCGGGTAGACCACGTCGATACCGCATGCCGTGACCGCGATAGTGCCGCTCTCCAGCGAGCCGATATGCGCCTCGGTGTCGATGCCGCGCGCGAGGCCGGAGGCGATGACAAAACCCTTTTCTCCCATGGAGCGTGCCATGCGCCGCGCGAAATGCTTGCCGTTCGTGCTGGCGTTGCGCGCGCCGACGATGCCCAGCACTTCCGTTTCGCGCAGCAATTCGGTACGTCCCAGCACGGTCATCACCGGCGGCGGGTCGTAGAGATGGAGCAGGGCGGCGGGATATTCCGCCTCGCCGTAGCGAATGAGGCGCGCGCCGAATTTATGGGTAAGGGAGATTTCTCGTTCCGCATCCTCGCGTGTACAGGCTGTAAACGGCTTGCCTTTCCGCGCCGCAATCTCAGGAAGAACAGCGATTGCGTGGGCCGGGGTCTTATAGCGTTCCAGCAGATGGAAGAAAGTGATGGGCCCGACATGCTCGCTGCGTATCAGCCGCAGGCAATCCACGAGGTCGAAGGTGGAAAGATCGGGATAGCGCAGCGCGGTCATGGCTGTATCAACGCCAGAAGGCGCCCTCTTCACCCTTCAGGATGCGGGAGATATTCGCCTTGTGGCGATAGATGAGCATGCAGCTGAGTATCGAGGTGAGAATGGTCAACGGTATATCGGCGAGGAAGTAGGCATAGACCGGCGCAAGCACGGCGCTCACCAGTGCTGACAGGGAGGACACGCGCGTGAAGAAGAATGTCACCAGCCAGGTGGCAGCGATGACCAGCCCAAGCACCCAGTTGATCGCAAGCATCACGCCCAGCGTGGTGGCGACTCCTTTGCCTCCCTTGAATTTCAGCCAGACGGGGAAGTTGTGCCCCAGTACCGCGCAGAGCGCGGCGACGCACGGCCAGCAATGCCATTCGTCCGCATACTGGAACGCCAGCATCACGGCAAGGTAGCCCTTGAATCCATCAAGGAACAGGGTCAGCGCCGCGAGTTTTTTGTTGCCGGTACGGAGTACGTTGGTTGCGCCGATGTTGCCGGAGCCGATGGTGCGAATGTCACCGAGGCCCGCAAGGCGCGTCAGTATCAGCCCGAACGGGATAGAGCCTATCAGGTAAAATACCG
>JADZBT010000056.1 GCA_020851915.1 Alphaproteobacteria bacterium
TCACCTGATCGAAGGTGACGTAGCGGAAGCTCAAATCCGTGAGATCTGGAAACTGCGAGAGCGACACGGTGAGCGGCCCGATGGCACCGGCGACGTAGCGTTTGCGGCCCGTTTTCTCGCCCACGATGTCCGCCCATTTGCGACACTGTTTCGCCGACTCGAAATTGATCTCCCAAGCGAGGTCGTTGAGGAACTTGTCTTCGATGATACCCTGGAAGAATTCAGGGTTCTTCTTGCCTTCGCGGAAGAATTCCGCCTGCGCGATGCTCGTGGCGGAGAAGGTGTTCGTCTCGATGATGTCGGCCCCGGCCTCGAGAAAACGGCGGTGGATGTCCTCGATCACATCCGACCGCGTGAGCGAAAGGATATCGCCGTTGTTCAGCAGGTCCTTCTCATTATCCAAGAAGCGCGTGCCTCGTGCGTCGGCCTCCTTCAGCCCATAGCCGCGGATGGTGGTGCCCATGGCACCGTCGATGACCAGGATGCGCTGGCGCATGGCGGCTTCGAGTTCAGGGCGGCAATTCGGGCGGGCGGGCATGGTGGATGCTAGCGCCGGAGATGGAGAGGTCAATCATTCATATCAACGCATCATGATTTGAATATGTGAATGAATTTCTAATTTACAGGACAGTAATCCGTTATATCGCCGCCCATGCCTGCGAAACGCAAAACCAGCATCCCTGAAGCAAGCCCCGAGGCCATCAACGAGAACCTGGGGAAGCGGGTGAGGAAACTCCGCGCTGATCGCGGCTGGTCGCTGGAGGAGCTGGCGAATGCGAGCGGCGTGAGCCGGTCGATGCTCAGTGAAGTCGAACGCGAGAAGGCGAATCCGACGCTGACCGTGACCTTCCGTATCGCGCGAGCGTTTGGACTCACGTTGCAGGAGTTGATCGAGAGCGCGGAGGCCAGCGCGTCGAAAATCCAGGTCATTCGTGCCAATGACCGCGCCCAGGTCTATCGCAGTGACAAGCAATGTGAGATCCGCACGCTCTCGCCGCTGAATCTGGAGAAAGATGTCGAGTTTTACGAGCTGTCACTCAAACCCGGCGGCGCTTTGCGCAGCCAGCCGCATTTTGAAGGCACGCGCGAATTCCTCACCGTCGAGGAAGGCAGCGTGCGCATCGAATCCGACCAAGACACCGACGATCTCACCAAAGGCGACTCCGGCACCTACCGCGCCGACGTACCCCACGCCATCGTCAACACCGGCAAAGGTGACGCGCTGGTGTTCCTCGTGGTGATTTACCGCTGAGATCCCTTTTCCAACCCAACCATGAAGTCAGCCACCACCCTTGTCTTGCTCGCCGTTTGCGGCGTCCTCCATGCGCAGATGCCGCCAGCACTTGTGAATGCGGAACGCGCCAAAATCCTCGAAGGCGTCAAATCGGTGCCGAAGGCCGGAGCGCCGGGACCTGTCGGCATCTGGGGGAACATCGCGTTTCCGATCCTCTCCGCGCCGGACAAGGACGGTGTGGAAATCGCCGTGGCGGCGGCGGCGGGTTATGGCAAGGGGCGCATCGTCCTGTTCGGCCACAACGGCTACCTCGGCGGCAACGCGGGCGGGGATCATGCGCAGCTCATGGAGAACTGTGTGAAGTGGGCCGGCAACAAGGCGAAGCCCCGCATCGGCCTCAAAGGCGTGAAAGGTGATGCCCTGAGCCAGCGCGGATTCAAAACGGAGGAGTTCGGCACGGTGGAGAAGAAAAACCTCTCCGACTATGACGTGGTACTCATCAACATCCAGGGCATCACCAGCGCGGAGGAGGGCGCGGCTCTGGCCGAATACATCAAAGGCGGCGGCGGATTCATCGGCGGCATGACGGGATGGGCCTACAGCCAGGGAAGCGGCGGAAAAGACCTCGCCATCTCCCACGGGGTGAACCAGGCGTTGATGCCGGCGGGCGTGGCGATCACGGATATGAGCGCCTTTGACCAGCTCCGCGGCTTTGACGCGCGCATCGAGCTGCCCGCCATGATGAATGCCTCCGACGCCATCAGCGCGATCAAAAAGCAGCGCGAAGGTGGCCCCGCGCTCACCCCGGAGCAGATCAAGCAAGGCATGAACGCGATCCAGATCGCCATGGCCGCGCAGCCGCCGGACCGCAGCAATTTGAAGAACGCCGTCACCGCCGCTCTCGGCGCTGCGGGTTCCGACACACCCGTCCCCAGCAAAAAAACTCCGCTGACAGACACGGAGCATGCCGCCGCACGCCTGCGCCTAGGCATGGAGACCCGCGTGCTGCGTCTCGCGTCCGCCGATGGCATCAAGGCGCATCCCGCGCATGTTGAATTTCCCGGCAAAGTGTCGGAGAAAGCGCCGCGCACCACCGGCGAGATCAATATCACACCCAGTATCCCGGGCTGGCACAGCACTGGCCTCTACGCCGCCGCTGGCGAGGTCGTCACCGTCGCTGTGCCGGAAAAATACGCCGACAAAGGCTACGCAGTGCGCATCGGCTGCCACAGCGACACGCTCTACCATCTCGATAAATGGCAGCGCGCTCCCGACATCACCCGCAGCGATACCTTGGCCACCACCACGACAAAAACAGCCTCCGCCTTCGGTGGCCTCATCTACATCGTGGTGCCTGGCCGTGCGAAGGACGATGAACCCTTCACAGCCACGATTCAAAACGCCATCCCCGCTCCACTCTTCGTTCTCGGCAAGGACGACGACGCCAAGTGGAAGGA
>JADZBT010000057.1 GCA_020851915.1 Alphaproteobacteria bacterium
AGTGGACATCGGCTGCTCACGCGGCCAGGGCGAACTCAAGATCGGCGAAGGCAGCGACTGGCTGGAAATTCTGGGCTGCGGCATGGTGCATCCGGTCGTGCTCAAGAACTGCGGCATCGACCCCGACGAATGGCAGGGCTTCGCCTTCGGCATGGGCATCGAACGACTCGCGATGCTGAAATACGGCATCCCCGATCTGCGGACCTTCTTCGACGGCGACCTGCGCTGGCTGAAACATTACGGCTTCGCACCACTGGATATTCCTTCGCTGGTAGGAGGGCTCACGCGATGACATTTACCCTGCGCTGGCTGAAAGATCATCTCGACACGAACGCAACTGCGGATGCGATCGCTGAGAAACTCACCGCCCTCGGGCTGGAAGTGGAAAGCGTCACCGATAAGGGCGCAATACTGAAACCGTTCATCGTGGCAGAGGTGCTGGAAACGCGCCCCCACCCCAACGCCGACCGGCTGAAGATCTGCACCGTCAATAACGGCGAAGGCACGCAGGAAGTCGTCTGCGGCGCACCCAACGCGCGCGCGGGGATCAAGGCGGTACTGGCCCGCACGGGAACCACCATCCCCGACAGCGGCATGGTGCTGAAGGCCGCAAAGATTCGCGGCGTGGACAGCAACGGCATGCTCTGCTCCACCCGCGAGATGGGTCTGGGCACGGAGCATGACGGCATCATCGAACTGCCCGCCGATGCACCCGTCGGAAAACCCGTCGCCGAAGTGCTGGGACTGGACGACGTGGTATTCGACATCGCCATCACCCCGGACCGTGGCGACTGCCTCGGCGTGCGCGGCATCGCCCGCGACCTCGCGGCGGCGGGTGTGGGCACGCTGAAGCCACTGAATAATGCGCCCGTCAAAGGCGGTTATGACTCGCCCGTGAAGGTGACAATCGACGATACCCACGGCTGCAAGATGTTCGTCGGACGCTATTTCAAGGGTGTGAAAAACGGCACGTCGCCGGAGTGGTTGCAGCAGCGATTGAAGGCCATCGGGCTGCGCCCTATCTCCGCACTGGTGGATATTACCAACTATGTTACATTCGATCTGGGGCGTCCACTGCATGTGTATGACGCGGCCAAGCTGCACGGTAATATCACCGTACGCGCGGGGCGTGAAAACGAAGTGATTGAAGCACTTAATGGCAAAACTTATCAGGCTGCTTCAGGTGATACGCTGATCGCCGACGACACGAATCCACTCGGCTTCGGCGGCATTGTCGGCGGGGTTCCGAGCGGCTGTACCGAGAGCACCACCGACATGTTCCTCGAGTGTGCATGGTTCAATCCGGCGACGGTTGCGACGACCGGACGCAGGCATCAGATCGACTCCGATGCGCGCTATCGTTTTGAGCGTACTGCCGACCCGGCATTCCTCGTCGAGGGCGCAGAGATAGCCACCCGCATGGTGATGGAATTATGCGGCGGCGAACCCAGCACGCTGGTCATCGCCGGGAAAGAACCGGAATGGAAGCGCTCCATCGCATTCCACCCCGAGAAAGTACTGAGCTTCGGCGGCGTGGAGGTTTCCGATGCACACGCGAAGGAGATACTGGAGGCGCTGGGCTTTGCCGTAGCAGCCAAAGGTAAAGCATGGCAGGTGGACGTCCCATCCTGGCGCAGCGATGTGTCGGGCGAGGCGGATATTGTCGAGGAAGTGCTGCGCGTGCATGGCTATGATGCCATCCCCGCGACGCCACTGCCGAAACCGGCAGCGCTCCCCGCCCCCGCGCTCAATACTCTGGGCAGACGGCGCAGCCTTGCGCGACGCCTGCTGGCCACGCGCGGGATGCATGAGATCTATAGCTGGTCGTTCGTGACTCAGGCGCAGGCCGCGCTGTTCGGCGGCGGAAGCCCGGCGCTGGCGCTGAAGAACCCGATCAGCAGCGAGCTCTCGGTGATGCGCCCCAGCATGCTGCCGGGACTGATACTGGCGGCGGGACGCAACGCCGCACGCGGCTTCCATGACTCGGCATTGTTCGAGGTACGCACCCAGTTCCACGGCACTGCACCCGACCAGCAGCCGCAGGTGGCGGCGGGCATACGCCATGGCGATGCCGCGCCGAAGAACATCTACGGCACAGGACGCGCCGCCGATGCGTTCGACACCAAGGCCGACGCGCTCGCGGTGCTGGACGCCTGCGCCGTGCCGGTGGACAAGCTGACCATCACCGCCGATGCACCCGCTTGGTATCATCCGGGCAAGTCGGGAGCGGTCAAGCTGGGCCCCAAGGTACTGGCGACGTTCGGCGAGATCCACCCGCGCGTGCTGAAGGCGCTGGATGTGGAAGGGCCCGTCGCAGCGTTCGAGGTGTTCCTTGAGCATCTGCCGGAGCCCAAGGCAAAAGCGACCAAAGCGCGCGCGCCGTTCAACGCCTCCGACCTCCAGCCGGTGGAACGCGATTTCGCCTTCGTGGTGAAGGACAGCGTGACGGCAGATGATGTCATCCGCGCGGTACGCAGCGCCGAGAAGGCGCTCATCAGCGACGTGCGGCTGTTCGATGTGTATACGGGCGCGGGCATCGAAGACGGCAGGAAATCGCTGGCGCTGATGGTGACCTTCCAGCCGGTCGAAAAGACCATGACCGACGAGGAGATCGAGCTGCTCTGCAACCGTATCGTTTCGGCGGTACTTACCAAGACCGGCGGAACCCTGCGCGGCGCGGAGAATAAACACGCGGCCTAACCCCCGCATACCTGAGAAATGCGATGCGTATATACGGACACCGTGGCTGCCGGGGAAAACCCGGGATTTCCGAGAATTCCATCGCCGCATTCCGGGCAGCGATGGAGGGAGGCGCGGATGGCATCGAGCTGGACGTTTTCTCCACCACGGACAACCAGCTGGTCGTATTCCATGATGAAACGCTCGATGCGCTGAGCAGCGGAACCGGCCCCATCACCAGTCATTCACTGGCGGCGCTTCAAGCGCTCAAACTGCGCGAGCGCGCCGGGAGCGAGGTATTCACCGAGGACAAAATCCCCACGCTCGATGCCGTGCTGGACGCCGTGCGGGAATTCCGCGCCGCGCATCGGGATGAGCCGCGCGCCCGGAAGTTCAAGGTCTGCATAGAGATAAAAGATGCCCAGTGCGCCGGGAAAGTAGCGGATGCCGTCGAGCGTTGTCTGGCGGACGGAACCGCAGGCTGGAGCCTCGATAATTTCGAGGTGCGCTCATTCGAGATGGAGAGCCTGCGGGCGATGAAACAGCGCATGCCGCAGATACAGCTGGGCGTGCTGTTCGCCGGGCCGGAATATCCGTGGGATGTGAGCGAAGCGATGTTGAAAGAGCTGCTGGCACAGAACAACGACCTGTTCGACGAAACCGCAAAGACTGCCCCCAACAATACCGTCAGCATCACGCTGGCGTCGCTTACCGACGGGGCGCTGCGGATCATCCGCGATACCATCGGGAACGGCGCGGACGGCAGGCTGCGTATCACCCCGTGGACGGCAGGGGAAGTGAATCCCCTCTCCCGCCCGGCAGAGGGACAGAAGGCGCTGGTGGACACGCTGGCGCGCACGGTCGGCGCGGACGGGGCGTTCATCACCGATTTTCCCGCAGAGATGGCGCAGCTTGCCGCGCAGCACGGCGTGGCGATGCCGGGCAGGCGGCGGCCCTCCTCCACGGAGCACTCGCCGGGACGCTGAAGCCCTCCGCTTTTTCGCCTCCCGGAGCGCCTCTCTCCTTGTCATTTTCGCCGCAATCGCTATAACCGTCGGCGATTCAACACGCTAGCGGAACCATGACCGACCTCAAGCACATCCGGAATTTCTCGATCATCGCCCATATCGACCACGGCAAATCGACGCTGGCCGACCGGCTCATCCAGTATTGCGGCGGCCTCACCGCGCGCGAGATGACCGAGCAGGTGCTCGATTCGATGGACATCGAGAAGGAACGCGGCATCACCATCAAGGCGCAGACCGTGCGCCTCACCTACAAGGCCAAGGACGGCGAGACATACATCCTCAACCTGATGGACACCCCCGGCCACGTGGATTTCGCCTATGAGGTGAGCCGATCGCTGGCCTCGTGCGAGGGGTCGCTGCTGGTGGTGGACGCCTCGCAGGGCGTGGAGGCGCAGACGCTCGCCAACGTCTATCAGGCCATCGACAACAGCCACGAGATCATCCCCGTGCTCAACAAGATCGACCTGCCCGCAGCGGAACCGGAGCGCATCCGCCAGCAGATCGAGGATGTCATCGGGCTGGATGCCAGCGACGCGCTGCTGGTATCGGCCAAGTCCGGTATCGGCATCGAGGACACGCTGGAGGCCATCGTCCAGCGCCTCCCCGCGCCGCAAGGCGACCGGAACGCGCCGCTCAAGGCACTGCTGGTGGATAGCTGGTACGACTCGTATCTGGGCGTCATCATCCTCGTACGCATCATCGACGGAGTCCTTACAAAAGGACAAAAAATCAAAATGATGTCGAATAATGCTGAGTATTTTGTTGAACAAATCGGCGTGTTCACACCCAAGAAGGTTTCCGTGAAGGAGCTCGTGCCCGGCGAGGTGGGATTCATCACCGCCTCCATCAAGCAGGTGGCCGATTGCCACGTGGGCGATACCATCACCGATGTGCGCCAGCCGACCGCCGAGGCGCTGCCCGGATTCAAGCGCGTGCAGCCGGTGGTGTTCTGTGGGCTGTACCCGGTGGACGCCTCGGACTTCGAGCACCTGCGCGAATCGCTGGCGAAACTCCGCCTCAACGATGCGAGCTTCGAGTACGAAGGCGAGACATCCGCCGCGCTGGGCTTCGGCTTCCGCTGCGGCTTCCTCGGGCTGCTGCATCTGGAGATCATCCAGGAACGGCTGGAACGCGAGTTCGACCTCGACCTCATCACCACCGCCCCCAGCGTGGTCTATAAACTGACCATGCAGGACGGAACCCTGCGCGACCTGCACAACCCCTCCGATATGCCGGAATCCAACCTCATCATGCAGATCGAGGAACCGTGGATCGAGGCGACCATCCTCGTGCCGGACGAGTATCTCGGCAAGGTGCTCGACCTCTGCACCGAAAAGCGCGGCATCCAGAAAGACCTCACCTATGTCGGCAGCCGCGCCATGGTGGTGTACCAACTGCCGCTCAACGAAGTGGTATTCGATTTCTACGACCGGCTGAAATCGGTGAGCCGTGGCTATGCAAGCTTCGACTACCATGCCGACGGCTACCGCGAGGGCGATCTGGTGAAGGTGGGCATCCTCGTGAACGGCGACCCGGTGGACGCGCTGGCCATCATCGTGCATAAGGCACAGGCCGAGATGCGCGGCCGCGCCCTCTGCGCGCGCCTCAAGACACTGATTCCACGGCAGTTATTCAAGATCGCCGTGCAGGCCGCCATCGGCGGAAAGATCATCGCCCGCGAGACCATAAGCGCGCTCCGCAAGGATGTTACCGCAAAATGCTACGGCGGCGACGCAACTCGCAAGCGCAAGCTTCTGGAAAAACAGAAAAAAGGCAAAAAGAAAATGCGCCAGATCGGCAATGTGGAGATCCCCCAAAGCGCCTTCATCGCCGCCCTCAAGATGAGCGATGATTAGGCCCCGAGGTTAATAAAGATTAATAATCATAGCCTCTTTAATCTTTTTGTCATATTTTACTGCTAGGCTCTCCGCTTCAATCGCAACCGGAAGAATGACCGCCGCAGCTATGACCACCACCCCCCATATCAATGACCGTATCACGAGGATATTGCGGGATCATCCCGTCGATGGCGACGCGCCTCCTCTGGATTTTTCTACCCCGGCAACGGTCGAGCGCTACCTGTTCTGGCAGAACTTCAAGCACAGCGATCCCCTCACTCGGGAACTGATCCAGAAGCTGGAAGCCACCCCGCTGAACGAAATGAAATCAGAGTATGGACTTGATTTCCCGGGGGATAAGCTCATCCACCTTCCGAACAAAGAAACGAAACTCCTTTCCGAAATTTCTGTGCATGACCTCATTCAGGCCTATTCGGTAGCGCGCTCCCGCGCACGGCGGCAGGCGGAGGACGTCGCGCAAGGAAAGGTCTTTGACGAGCATCCATCGCAGACCAACTGGGCACGCGAATGGCAGGACATCAGCCATATCCTCGACGGGGTGACGCAATCCCTCTTCCGCCATCTCAGCAACGGCAATGAGGCCAGCGAGACGCTGAACCATCTCGCGCGCTACCTTACCATCAAGGAGAACATGCGAACCCTCACCGGCGACTGGGAGCTGCGTGACAAGGAACGCGACTGGACGCAGCGATTCGACAGGATATTCGACGCCATCCTTGAAAAATCAAGCGGCCCCGCGCCGGGCAAGCCCATGACCACGGAGGAACTGGCGGACGTGCTCCGCAAGGTCAAGATCCGCATCGCCTCCACAGTCCACCCGACAGATTTTCAGGGCTCCGCATTGCGCGAAGGGATGCAGAACATCGGTGACGCACTGGGCGACATCGACACGGAATTGAGCAACGGCATGCTCCCCGCTGATTCCCCTGCCATCCAGGCGTTCAAGACCGCAGTCGATACAGCGCTTGGCACATGGCACAGCGATACCGCAATCACCACGGATCGGAAAATAACCGTCACGGGCGAATTGACGCGCGATCAGGCGCTGGCCGAACGCAACGCCAAACAGATGGCGCAGGCGATGCATGATTTCAACGAAGTGGCGGAGCGTCGCATCGGCGTGAAACTTTCCCACGAACAGTTCCAGCAGGCCGTATGGCCGGGCTTCGACCATGATGGCCGCCCTGATGAGACCGCCGCCACGCTGAAGCAGGCCGTGGAGAATATCCAGAATAACGAAACCGCGCTGGGGTATCGCGTCGGTGAATTGCGCCACAATGCCGGCATCCACGAGAAGCTGCTCGGCCTGCTGATCGCGCGCGCGGTCAGGGACGGCACTCCCGGCATGGACACGGTCATCCCGCTGCTCGGCGGCAAGACATACCCTGATCTGGACGGCGCGCAGAAAACCGCCGTGCTCGAAGAGATCATGCGCCGTGGCGTACCGCTTTTTCCGGCCGGAGAAACGCCGGGGCACGTCGGAAGCATGGCGCATCCGGAAGATACCGCAACCCTACTCGCGACGCTGTCAGATGGCCTCGACCTGAAGGGGCTGGGCATCAACGACAAGGATATGAACTTCATCGGCCACACCATCCGCCGCTCCCTGATGATGAAGCATCTTCAGGATAAAGCGCTGGCGGAAGGAAAGCCCACCCCCTGCGATACGCTCATCCTCGCCAATTATTTTGATACCAGCGATTACCTCGAGGCCATGCTGGTGCTGAAGCAGGCGGGCATCGTGGAGCTGGATAGTAGCGGCAAGGTCACCCGCGCCGATGTGGACATCGTCCCGCTGATCGAGGACGATAAGGCGTACAAACAGCTTGAAGAAAATCCCACCTCGCTGCGGGACAACGCCTTCGCGCGCGACATGATGCATGCGCGCGGGGATAAGCTCGCCATCCTCTGGGGCCATAGCGACAGCGGGAAATCGCTGGGCTTCTTCGGCGCGCAGGTCGCCATCCGCAAGAGCAAGCAGGCGGTCAGCAATAACTTCGGTGAAGACGGCGTTACCGTCGAGCATTATGACGGCGCAGGCTGGGAACCGGAACGCGGCGGCGGCGGGTACATGCCGAAAGCGCTGATATACAACACGATGTTCGAGACCTCCCCCACGCTGCGCGCGACCGCAGCCCAAGGCGATGCGGCACGCAAGATCGCCAGCTCCCCGTTCAACGCCTACCGCTTTTTCGACAGCATCATCGAAGGCCTGCTGAAACGCGCAAAGATCTCGCGCGCGCTGGACGACCGGATCGAGAACGCCAAGAGCGCCATCTATGACCGGCTGGCGGCCTTCAGTGCCGGCATCTACCAGAAGGAAATCTCCACGAACGAGCCGGATATTGTGAATTTCATCCTGAATACGGGCGCATTCCTCGATCCCGATTCCAGCTCGCGCCCGGAAAAGCGCGGGGACGGCAACACCAAATTCGAGGACATCCGCGCCATCAAGGCGGGGCTGTCCTCCACCCTCATCGCCTCCACCTTCCTGCATCACGGCACGGGCCGGATGTTGCAGGAGCTGCTGAAGGGCGAAAAAGGCGAATTCGCCGATCTCCAGATCCGGGCAGGCGACGGACGCGTATACAAAGGCGCCCAACTCGCCACCTGGTTGTATGAGAATTCCGTATTCTTCCGCAATACGATCAATCAGGCGGCGCTCGCCTCGGAAATGGCGGATGAACAGGTCGCGGCACTCTATGCCCGGCGCAGCGAAACCTCCGACAAGGATTTGAAGATATTGGAGAATGTGCAGCAGGAACTGCACCTTATCCGCGCCACCTGCCGCACGGTCGCGGGCGATAAATACCCCTATTACAGCACCGAATTCCATAACGCCTCGGTAGAGCGCGTCGAGGACGGCACGTTCGCGCACCTCATGCAGGCCCACGCGCTCCAGAAGATGGAGGACGCACGTAGGGAAACCTCCGCCCCGGAACAACTGGAAGCGCGCGCGGATTACCGGTCTTTCAAGGCCATCGCCAAGCTGGGGCTCAATGCCATCCACGAGGCCTATCAGGCCGGATTGCAGCTCATGCGCCCGCCGCTGGAGCTCAGCAAACATACGGGACTGGGGCGCTAAACCGCCTCGTCCCACTTGCACTTTCCCCAAATATTGCTATGGTGCGCCCCTCTGAAACGGAGGGGTGGCC